>DATEIL010000187.1:0-2721 GCA_035279085.1 Nitrososphaera sp. | reverse complement strand
TAGGCGGCCTTGTAGACAGGGCTGCTGCAAAGCGAGTGCCTCTTTCAGGATTGGACAATGTCCAGATTGGATTGGTTCTAAAAACATTGAAGGTAAGTATTGACGCACAGGACGTCGCTGAAACGATATCTGACATGACGCCGGAGAAATCGATCCAATCCCGCAAGTCAATCGGCTCTCCAAGCAGCGCTCAACAGGCGGAAATGTCAAGGACGATATTGCAGGGCGTGAGAAACTACAAACTGGGTGTGCAAAAGCGGATCAAGATGGTGGAAGGCGCTTTTGGCAATTTGGCCTCCGAAGTGCGGCGCTACCAGGGATCCTGACTGTTATCGCTTTTGAGACTGATTCTGCGCCGAAATCCGAGCTCTGAAAACCAGCCGACAACGGTTGCAGTAAGCATTTGCTATGTTTTTCGCTGATTTAGTTGCGAATAAGTTTATATCTTGTCCGAAAGCAGTTAATATGCAATCCAAATGTCGCTAAAATCAGACGACCCTAACTACTATGCGCATCACTATAACTGGGTAGGCGAGAGTGGGCAGCAGAAGAGGAGGATCAGGATTCTCGACAGTACGCTTCGGGAAGGCGAACAGCACCCCGGAGTATCCTTTACCATAAAGCAGAGGATCCAGATCGCCTGGATGCTCGACTCCTTTGGAGTCGACCAAATTGAGATAAGCCCGGTTGTTTCGCCCGACCACGCAGAGGCTACAAAGACCATAATCAAACAGGGTCTGCGCGCGGACATTGTCGCACATACGCGCGCCATTAAATCAGATGTGGATATCGCAATAGATTGCGGCGCCACCTGGGTCGCCACATACATGGGTATTTCAGACATCCATCTTTCAGCCAAGCTCAAGATAACCCGCGAAGAGGCAAAGGCAAGAGCACTGGAGGTGGCAGACTACATAAAGTCCCACGGCCTAAAATCAAGGTTCACCATGGAAGACGCGAGCAGAACGGAACCTGCTTTCCTCCTAGAAATGTGCAAGGAAATGAACAGACGTGGCATTGAAAGGATAAGCATTCCCGACACGGTCGGCATAATGCGTCCCAGGGGAATGTACAACTTGGTCAAAATGGTCTACGACACTATTGACAAGTCAAAGACTTCACTTGACGTCCACTGCCATAACGACATCGGCCTTGCCCTCGCAAATGCGCTGTCCGGCTGCGAGGCCGGTGCCGATCAGATCCATACGACAATTGATGGGTTTGGAGAACGCACGGGCATACCCAGCCTTGGAGAGGCGGCGGTCGCGCTGACGCTTGTCTACAAGTCAAGCAACGACCTCAGGCTCCACATGTTAAGGGACCTGTCAAAGACAATATCAGAATACACGGGGCTCGCCATCCCGGAGTCAAAGCCGGTGGTAGGGGACAGCGCGTACAAGCACAAGGCCGGCACGCACCTTGCAGCCATCCTTCGGAACCCTGCAGCTTATGAAATAATTGAACCCAAAATTGTTGGAAACAGGCGAAAAATAGTCTTTGGCGAGCTTGCTGGCAAGAACGGCGCGGCATACCTGCTCACGCTCCTGGGGCTTGAAACCAGCAAACACGAAGCCGAAACGCTTGCAAAAGGCCTGAAGGAATTGCGCATGGGAGACATACTGGAGCTTTACCTTGACGACAGGCTGGAGAGAAAGATACTTAATGACGCTGCTGTAAACGTTAGCACTGCAAAGGAGTAAGAATGAGAATGGTAAAGTGTCCAGAATGTGATGCGGAAATCAAGATCCCCCCCGACTCGATTGAAGGCGAAATCGTGACGTGCCCGGACTGTGGTGCAAGTTACGAGCTGGTAAAGTCTTCGAGCGGCTTTAACATCAAGCCCGCTCAGGTCGTCGGAGAGGATTGGGGTCAGTGAGCGGGGAAGGGGCGCAGGCCGGTCCCCAAAATTCTCTGACTATCCTGTACGACAACATCAGATGGGAAGAGAAGGCGCTCTACGAAGCTGCCAAAAAGAAAGGCGCGAACGTAGAGAACCTTGACTGCAAGAACCTTTCACTGAACCTAAATGAAAAGAATTCAATTTACAGGGGCAGGACTATTCTTCAGCGCTGTGTCAGCTATTTTAAAAATGTCCACTCTACGGCCGCACTCGAAGGACTTGGAGCGCGGATGATAAACCCGCTCCAGGCTGCGATAATGTGCGGCAACAAGATGTACTCCCATATGCTTTTGGAAAAGGCAGGAGTAAGAACTCCAAAGGCTTTCTCGGCGTTCTCAGAGGAGGGTGCACTTGAGGCCCTGGACAGGATGGGCTATCCGGCAGTAATCAAGCCGACCGTCGGCAGCTGGGGAAGGCTCATTGCTCTCCTGCGCGACAAGGACTCGGCTCGAGCGGTCATTGAGGACAGGGAGCACATGTTTCCAATTTACCAAGTCTACTACTTTGAGGAATTTGTCGAGCGACCTCCAAGGGATATTAGAGCTATCGTCGTCGGCGACAGGGTCGTAGCTGCAATTTACAGGTATTCCGGACAGGGCGAATGGAAGACGAATATGGCGCTTGGCGGACATGCCGAAGTGTGCCCCGTCACGAAGGAATTGGAGGACATTTGCCTCAAGGCGTCGCAATGCCTCAGCGGGCAGATAGTCGGAGTAGACCTCATGGAAAGCAAGGAGCACGGCCTTTTGGTCCACGAAGTCAACAACACTACCGAGTTCAAAAATACCGTCAGGGTCACAGGTGTCGACATCCCCGCCCTC
>DATEIL010000186.1:0-3248 GCA_035279085.1 Nitrososphaera sp. | reverse complement strand
GACTGCATAGTCGGCATACCTTCAATTGCACTCCAGCACAAAGTTATCTCGTACGGTCCATTTTCGTTTGAAGACAGCGAGTTCGGCCAGGTGGCAGCTGTCAAGCTCGTAGTTGCCTCGATATCTCTGCTAGCCTCAAAGGCGATATTCCGCTGGGTATACCAGGAGTATATCAAGCAGTGGCTGGAAAAGAAGGCAAAGCCGCTTCGGGCGCGACACATAATCAATACCATGCTGGATATTCTTGCCCGCCACAGGATCCGGGAAGCGCAGGGAGATGCCTTCTACAGCGACGTTATCAAAAGTGCGGATGCCCTCTCGACACTTTTGCTAAGCCGCCCCTCTGGAGACTATCCTTACATGGTGCAGGCTGCCCTTGCCTCTTACATGCTTGGGGTTACTTCGCAGCTTCCAAAGCAGGTGAGGCACATAATAGATGAGTTCGGTTCGGGCATTAAAAAAATCAGTTCACTTGCAACCCCATTGACCAGGGCTGTCATTGACACATTGGGCAATGATATCTCTGCCAAGATGGGAACAAAGCAATTGCGCTGGGACGAGCTTGCGGCACAATGCGACCTGATGTACGATGCTGTCTCGAGCGTCCCGGGGAAATGGCATAACATGTACCTGCCATACTCAAACCTACTTGATAGCAAGCGCTCAGAATCGATACATGTCTTTCAGGAAGCCATGGTTTCAGAGACAAGATTTAAGGCCGCCAGGCGCTCCTTTAAGGGGCTGCGGACACCTGACGACTCGATGTGGCAGGAGACATTTTTCGAGTTTGTACGGGAGCTGAAATTCAGGGAAAAAATTATGGAGAGCCTGATGCAGGCCACGCGGCATGTCAACTTTAGCAATGTGCTGTTCCCGCAGTGCGACTATGTGAGTTTTACAAGAATGCATGCCGACCTCTCGCCGGACATACGCAAGATCTCGGAAAGGGTGAGGATGGTAAAGAATGCCTTTGACGAAAACACTTTCCAGGAAGTAGGAAGCATTGACCTGCAGCTCGCAATACAGTCGATAGCCAGCAACTCGAACAGAAGCGACATATTCACTCAGGACGAAGAGCTGCTGAAGGAAGAAACATGGAGCATACTTGTCGATTCAAGCAAGAGCCTGAGCGGCTCAAGCGGCGAACTCCGGGCCATCGCCGTCTGTCTGGCAGAGACTGCACATGCGATCCTTGGACGAAGCCCTTGGGGAATGTTTGCATTTTCCGATGAACTCTCATGCATAAAGCACTATTCGGAGCACTATGACAACCTGATAAAGGCAAGGATCGGGGGCCTGAAAATGAGCGGTTTGTCCCACATACCAGATGCAATAAGGGCCTGTGCAAGCCTTGTCAAGCCATATACCAAGGACCACAACTTTATGATCCTAGTCTCAGACGGCGTCCCCTCCGGCTACTCCAAAATCGAGCAGGAATTTGGGGCTTCAGTCAAGGAGCTCAATAACAGGGGCATAAACCTGATCGCGATGGGTGTCGGAAGCGGAAGCATAAAAAAGACAGTGAGGAATGCAAGGGTGGTCGAAAAGCCGTCCGACATCGCCAAGGAGTTCATGGAAGTATACATGACCCTGTCGTCATAAGAGTTGCCATAATGCCCAAGCACCTGTAATCCGTATTACTGGCTGCTGGCTCTATGGCAGACAATTGTTGAAATTTTTACACGGTCCCTGCCTAGGATTTATATTATCAAATGCACTTTTGCGCAAAACTATCTATGTGGTACTCTACATACAACAGCTACTTTATATAGTTCCGGTGCAATGTTCCGGTTCCACGATCAAAAATGGCAGCTAGCTTCAAAATGGATGATGTATTGAAGGTGTCAAACCCGCATTTCGAAGTGGAAAATGGCTTAATCACAGAACTGCAGAAACTAGACCTGACGTTGAACGAAGCGAGGATATTGTTGTTCCTCATGACCCATGGAAATTCGACAGCAAGCGATGTATCAAGGCACACGGGCATCCAGAGGACAGAGACATACAACTACATATCTACATTGCTATCAAAGGGCGTAGTCTTTTCAACCTTTGACAGGCCCCAGAAATACTATTCCCTCGAGATCCAGGAAGTAATAGACTGCCTGGTGCAGACAAAGCAAAATGCGCTGCAGCAAATAGCAGAGAAAAAGACCGGCTACAAGCAGATGATTGACTCTATCTTGAGCAACACGGTTGTCCAGGACTCTGACAAGAAGGAGAGCTATCAGATTGTCATGGGAGAGAACTCTATCAACTCAAAGATAAAGAGAATGCTTGAAGAGGCAAAAGAGGACGTCACAATTCTCGTAACAGACAGGAACCTCGTGAACTTTTACCATGCCGAGATCACCGACAAGATGATCCAGCTCACGAGCAAGGGAATCCGTGTCAAACTCAGGACGCCATGCAAGAACGCCACGGACTATATCACGACTGAAAACGAAGACGGCGGCAAGAGCAGCACAACGCCTATCTCGCTCAAGACCACTGCAAAGGTAGTCCCGGTGAACTTTGTACTGGTGGACAATAAGGACATCATACTGCTGCTGGAAAGCAACTCGTACAAGAAATCGGAGCTCTGCGGATTCTACACGAACAACCTCTCAATGATCTCTGTCTTTAGGTTCATCTTTGATAACCTTATATAGAAGACAGGGCACTGTCGGCATGTGTCTGCCGGCAGCGCAATTGAGAGGCTGTTAGACAAGATCGACTCCGATCTTTCAGACTTTTTGGTCTTTGCCGGCATTCTAGACAACAATGCAAAACTCCTCAGCTACAGGGTTGGCAAGTCCAGTTTTTCTCTGCCAATCGAGAGGCACGACACGCTGGATGTCCAGATTGCACTAATGTTTTCCCTGATAAAGCAGCTCGAAGATATTTCCGGTCCTCACAAATTGACGGTAACCCGGTTTGCAAAGCATGACATCTTTATGTTTGGCAACCAGGAGCTGCACATTTTCGTGATTACCTCCCCAACTTCTGAAGAGCGGGTAGCAAAGAGCCTGGTCGACCTTGTCAGTACCATCTCTACGAGCTCGTCAAATCTGGAAAATGCCATCACAAAGGTGACTGCGGGGATGCCAGGCAGGAAAGAACAGACGGTAGCCGCCGCGGCAACAGCAGCAACGGCAACAACAACAGCATCGTCATCTTCTCCTCCTTCCCAACAGCAAGTGGCAACTCGGCCGGAACAGTCGTCGCCTGTTGACCGGCGCGGGCTTGTATTGCACAGGTCACGGCCT
>DATEIL010000185.1:0-8983 GCA_035279085.1 Nitrososphaera sp. | reverse complement strand
TCTTCCGCGTCGCCGCCTATTTCGCCGACCACTACGATTGAGTCAATGTCTGTCCTGTCTCTCACCAGGTCAAAGGCCTCGATAAGGTTGGTGCCATTTATCGGATCGCCTCCAATCCCAAGGCAGAGCCTCTGTCCGAATCCGCGCATAGACAGATTGTACGAGACTTCGTACATCAGTGTGCCGCTTCTCGAAAAGACGACGGTATTTCCTGCCTTGAACGGCTGCGCCGGCATGATACCCACCTTCATGATTTCTGGCACAATAACTCCGGGCGTGTTAGGGCCGATCATTTTTGCGCCCTTTTCCTTGGCATACTCTAGGACTTTTATCGAATCCCTAACGGGAACGTGCTCGGGAATAGCGACTAGGAGTTTGATCCCGCTTTCCAGGGCTTCGATGGCGGCTTTGAGAAAGTATGGAGCAGGAACGAAAATTCCGGAAATCTTGGCGCCTGTGGCCTTGACTGCTTCTGCCATCGAGTCATATACAGGAATTCCTTCAAAGCTCTGACCGCCCTTGCCAGGAGTCACGCCGGCAGCAACATTTGTTCCATATGCTTTCATCAACCGCGTGTGCGTAGACCCATAACTTCCGGTTATGCCTTGGATCACTACGGGCTTTTTGGCATAATCCTTGTCACCCTTGTTTCCAACCAAGATGTCGAATATATCAAACGTTTTTTCAATTGTTCTATCGTTCATGACCCTCAAATTCACTCCTTTCTGAGCGCAGCTACTGCTGCCTGTATTGCCTCTTCGACCGTATTATAGAGTTTAGCCTTGCTTCCGTTCAGCATCTCTCTTGCCTTCTCCGACTCTGCGCCGGATATTCTGGCAAAAACTGGGACGCTGATGAGGTTGTTCTTGTAGGCATCCAATATTGCCTGGGCAACCAGGTTTGTCCGAACAATTCCGCCAAAGAGGTTGACAAGAATCGCGTCTATTCTGTCTATTCTGCTGATGACCTTCAGCGCTTCATAGATGGTCTCAGTAGTCGCCCTACCGCCAAAGTCGAGAAAAGCCCCAGCATTCCCGCCAGCGTCAGATACCATGTCAAGCGTAGACATTACAAGCCCCGCTCCGTTTCCGATAATCGCAATATTTCCGTCAAGCTCTACAAGCGAAAAGCCGCTGATTTCAGCCTGCTTCTCCAGCTCCGAGATATGCTCATATTTTTTCAGCTCAGGATGGCGGAACATGGCATTGTCGTCAATTATCACTTTGGAGTCCAGTGCAAGCAGAGAGTTGTCACCCAATATAGCTACTGGGTTTATTTCTGCAAGTTCGGCTTCCTTTTCGCTGACCAAGCGCGAAAGTTTTGTGGTAAAGTCCACAAATGAAACCACGCTCGTGCCGGTCAGCCCCAGCTTGTTTGCAGTCTCCTCGGCAGTCTGTGGGCTGAGGCCGTCAATAGGAATGTCAACCACAACCCTGTCTGCAGCGCTTTCAATGTCCACGCCGCCCTCTGCAGAAGATATCAGCGAATAGCACCGCCGGGTCCGGTTCAGAAAGAGAGAAAGATACAGTTCCTTCCTAATGTCTGCCATTTCTTCAAGGAGAATGCCGCGTGGAAGCTCGCCCTTTACCTCCTTGTGGACAAGTTCATTGAACTTTGGGGCCAGTTCCTCCTCGCTCTTGCACTTTAAAATCGCCCCCGCTTTTCCCCTGCCACCCACGGTGAGCTGGGACTTTAATACAATGGGGTATCCTAGTTTCTTCGCCCCCTCTTTAGCCTCATCCAAAGTGTTTGCGAGGTGGGAGCGGGGTATCCTGATACCGTACTGATCGAAAAGCTCCTTTCCCTGATATTCCAAAAGTCTCATTTTTTCAGCACACGTCAGTCGATTTACGTCATTTATAAATTGAATTCCTAGTTGATGGCGAATAGTAAAGCCAAATGCGTCGCTTTCACGGTTCGATAATAGCAGAGGCGATCCTCTTTATCTCCTTTTCAAAGCAGTCTGGGCACAGCAGGATAGAATTGAATTCGAGAAGGCTGGGAGGCAATTTATTGCAGTTGCCGCATCGGTTGTTGCCCATCGAATAGCTGTTACTGGGAAGGACCACTATTTGGGAGTTGTGTAGTTTCCGAATCATCCATGCGGCCAAGACGAGTATTCACTTTTTGTCAGTAGTGATGGCATACTTACTCTAGCGTATATTGCCGGACAAAACCCCTCTCTATGTACACACACTGATGTCGGGTTTTATGCTATACCTACGGATTAAGGCAATCGCCATGGTCGGCGCAGGAATAGTGTTTTTCATGTTCTTCCTTCCGAAATTCGGTTAGGCAATTTCATCATCGGCATCAGGCTACATGAAAGTCAGGCAGGGAATTATACCTATACTGTACTCTCCTGCAAGTCATCCTGCAGAACTGCGAAACTTTGTGATCGCAAGGTAGATAAGCGAGCCGGCTGCAAGGCTCGGGATTGTTGCGCCAATGGCGGGCAGCTGGGACACATAAAAGGGCGACAGCGGAGAAAGCGCAAGGCTTACGAGTGTCCCGCTTGCCCAGGCGATAATCGCCGGAAACTTGATTGCTCCAGTGTTACCGTAAAGCAAGTCCGCACTGTATTTTCTTTTTCTCACGACATAATAGTCCGTGAGCACGACTCCAAATAGAGGGACAAAAATCGCGCCTATGATGAGGAGGAATACTTCGTATTCCTGTATCGAGACTACCATTGCAAGAAGGGTGCTTGCGGCCGTAAAGCCTAGAATCAGTTGCTTCTGGCTCAGGTGCGAAAATACATTCTGCGTGGAAACAGCTGCTGAATATACATCGGCAAATGCATTGTCTGCCTCGTCGACAATTAGGAGTAGCATCAGAAAACCAAAGAACATCGACTCGATCGCCACCACTATTCCAATGATGTCTGATGTGCCCAAGAGGAGCCCGCCAAAGTAGAACAGGATGTTTGTCAGAGCAAAACCTACCATGGTGGCCCACATCGCCGATCTGCCCTTGCGTGCAAACCTGTTATAGTCGGCTGCAAGGGGCATCCAGGAAACGGGCATGGCAATGACTAGGTCCAGCGCGGAAAAAAATGACATTCCGCTGCCAGGGGCTGCGACCAGACTCGCTGCGCCGGGGGAATTTATCAGGTTAAAAATTATCACCGCCGATGTTCCATAGGCTATCCATACTGCAAATTTGCCGAGCCATTGCTTTGCCACGTTCAGGGGGCCCGCAAGGGCAAGCAGGGCAACTACCGAACCAAATATCGCGGCCCATGCATAATATGGAATAATGCTTCCAGCAAGCATCTCTGCAGCCCTTGCCATTATCATGATTTCAAACGTGGTCCAGCCTACAAGCTGCATAACATTGAGGAATGCCGGCAAATAAGACCCAGCGACGCCAAAGGCAGGCCTCAGGGTAACAAGCGAAGGAATCCCATGATCACTCCCAATTCTTCCGGCCAGAGCTAGCAGCATGGACCCGCCAACCGAGCCGGCGATGATTGCCAGGATGGCGTCTACAAAGCTGGCCGCAGAGAGAAAAGAGCCTGCAGAAAGCACAAGGAGACCCACTCCAAGGCTGGACCAGAGGATAAAGTAATCCCGGCCGCCGAGCCGCTTTTGGTCTTCTGGGACGGGTTTGATCCCCCAGGCAGGAGTCTTTAACAATGCAATCGTCATTGAGAACCGCCATTAATAGATATTTCAATCCAGAGAGGGAGAGTGCGTAATCGGAAGGCGCGGAAGCCAGCGTAAAGTCAGCTAGCTTTTATGTCTAAAGAAGCAGGTCAAATCCGTCGTACTTTTCTGTCCTTCGGATTTGTCAGTCATACTTTGTATACTACAGAGATCTTTAAGGCCTTTGCTGACCGTGAGCTATGAGATTGATTCAGGCCCTAATCATTGTCTTGGCATTTACAACGATACTGTCTGTGCTACCTGCTGCGGTCGCAGAAACTATAGTTCTTGACGTTTCAATTGATGGACAGGACTACATTCTGCGATATCTAATCACACATGCTAGGATTATCAACACTATCGCCAATCCAGATACCAACTCTATTACGGTATTCATTAACTCGACAGGTGACGGCATACTTAGGCTAGAACTGCCGCTCCAAATTATTAAGTCAGAGCAAGAATCCACTGGCACGATCGTTCCATTTTTCGTGAAAGTAGACGGTAGCGAAGTATTATACAATGACACAGGAACCGTCAATCAGTCACGTATTTTAGACATCCCTTTCAAACAGGGTCAGTCCGAAATTCAAATTATTGGAACGTGGATGGTTCCTGAATTTCCGACTGCAATGCTTGGGTTGCTTGGTGCTCTCATGTTCATGGCAGTCTTGATTACTCGCTCAAAGCAATTCTCTGTGATAACATTTTAGCTCTTCAGATAGTACTCTAAAATTTCATTGACTTCTGGCACTGAGGAATTAGCTAGCTGGATTTGTCCTGATGCTCTAAATTAGCTTGCTTCTTAGATTAATCATATCATATTGAATATCAATCCATGCAAGCGATTGTAACAACAGAAGAACAGGATATAGTTAGGAAGGTTATTTGCGAAGTCCACAACAAACGGTGCGACCTGCCTTCAAACTTTAGTCGGTGTCCGTGCTGCGGCAAACGCGTCTGCCTGTGCAATTACATCCTGTAGGAGATTCTAGTTTTGAAATATCTACGTCTGTGCTTGCAAAAGCGACCCTGAAAGAATTCCTTTTCTACCGTTTGTGCATCTGTCACTCTATTAAATATTATCAAGTGAAGTAGTATAATATCCATGGATAATGGTGCTCAGGCGAGCGATTTTGTTCCTTTTCTAACGATAATGTCAACAAGTTTTGAAAAGGATGTCAAAATAGTCAGGCAGGTACTTTCCAACTATGAAAAGGCAGCTCATGTTGAAAATGGCTACAGGCTGAGCGAAAATGCTGAAATGGCTGCAGGATGGTGGTTTTACGACGTTCTGGTCACGCGCGCCTTTCTGCAAAAGCTGTTCCAGCTGCTGTTGCCGCCAGAGCAAAATCCATTGGATAAAAAAGAGGCGTCTCTGACAATAGTTCGCAAATTTCAGGAGCAGTTGGTGAAATACGGGTCAGAGTCCCGGGTAAAGTTGCACGGGCAAATTCCCTTTGCGGCGCCCTGGTGGGCATGGCTAATGAGATAGCGACAGGCGGGTTAAAATGTCCGTAATGCCACATATTTAGATCGTCTTTCATGGAACTCAAGTCGTCCAAGATGTTCGACAGAAAGCAGTGCAGATCCTGCGGAAACAAGGTGTCCGTCAGGCGTGTCTGTCTTGACTGCAATGAGCCCAGCGCCACGTGGTGCGAGAACTGCTTTACTCTTGAGGAGCATGTTCATGCAGGCCATTCTGAGCTGGACCTGCAGTAAGGTGTGTGTGCTGTCGAGATTACTTGGTTGACTCAGGGATAACATAGCTAATTTCTGTACAGACAGTCAATCATGCGTATATCATGTATTGCGCATTCTCTGCAGCATACAGGAAACACTTATCCGTTCATTCTCTTCTACCCACAAGATGATTTGAAAGTCGCTCTATCGATTGCCGGCAGCGATTCTGGAGCCGGCGCAGGAATACAGGCAGACCTCAAGACGTTCTCTGCCCTCGGAGTCTATGGGTGTACTGCGCTGACAGCCATCACTGCGCAGAATACAAAGAGAGTATCAGAAATATACGAACTTCCTCGGAAGGTGATTAAGGCGCAGGTAATGTCGGTGCTTCATGATTTCTCGCCGGACGTTATCAAGGTGGGCATGGTCTACAGCAAGCAGGTAATTGAAACCGTCTGCACGATATTGAGGGAGACTAAAATTCCCATCATACTCGATCCGATTCTGGCAGCGGGTACGGGCGCGGCCCTCTTGCGCCAGGATGCCTTTGACGAATTTGTTTCCGAACTCGTGCCACTCTGCGAGCTTGTTACTCCCAACAAAATGGAGGCAGAAAAATTGTCTGGCATGAAAATCAAGAGCGAAAAGCAGGCAATAGCCGCCGCGGAGAAGATCAGAAGCAGCGGCGCTAGAAACGTCATCATTAAAGGGGGGCACTTTGGCAACAGGCAAGTTACCGACCTTCTGATTGACAGCAGATCAAGGGTTACAAAAATAGCAAGGATCCGGGTCAATATTGAAGAGAGCCATGGTTCTGGCTGCAATTTTTCTGCTGCCGCAGCCGCTTTCCTCGCAAGCGGAAGCAGCCTCGAAGATGCATGCAGGCGCGCAAATGATTATGTGCACACTGCCATCAGGACCGCAGTAAGGGTGGGAAAAGGCCTTCCAGTGACCAATCCCCTTTCATCAATCTATTCTGATGCAATGAAATATCGCGTCGTTGAAGAGCTCCGGCGATCAGTTGAAGCGCTGGGCTCGCTAGATGGATTTCACAAACTGATTCCTGAAACCCAGACAAATTTCGTCTACGCGCTCCCAGATGCAAAAGACACTGTCCAAGTGGCCGGAGTTAGAGGCAGGATTGTAAAGATAGGAAATGCAGCCGTGCCTGCATCATGCATTGAGTTTGGTGCATCAAGGCATGTAGCCTCGGCCGTACTGGCTTTCATGGCCGGTCGGCCTGACTTCAGGGCAGCCATCAATATCCGCTATGAGCGGCAGCTGGCCCGAATTTGCAAGAACCTTTTTGACACCTCCAGTTACGATAGGCAGCTTGAACCCCCGGGAGTGAAGCGCAAGGAGGGCTCGACCATGGCATGGGGGATTCGCACGGCAACTTTGAAAAATCCAAAGGCGGAAGTAATTTACCACAAGGGCGACTTGGGCAAGGAACCGATGATCAATGTATTTGGCAGGACTCCTGCAGAAGTTCTGGACAAGGTCGCAAGAATACTAGAGAATTATCAATGAGCATCAATAGTTTTACCTTAAATATGACGACCGATGCAAAAAGCGTGTAAGGCAAATGAAAGCAGTGATTCTCGCCGGAGGACTAGGAACAAGGCTTCAGCCGTACACTTTCTTTATTCCAAAGCCGATGCTTCCTCTGGGTAACAAGCCTCTTTTGGAGTATATCATTGAATGGCTAAAGGCCTCGGGCGGCGTGGACAACATTGTCATATGCGTCAGCTACCTCCACAGGACGATCGAGGACTATTTCGAGGACGGTGCGCGCTTTGGCGTCGAAATTGAATATGCCCGGTCAGAGCGGCCTCTTGCAACGGCAGGGCAGCTAAAGACAGCAGAAAAGCTGCTCGACGAGCCATTCGTATGCGTCTATGGAGATTCTGTTTATGAATTCAACCTGCGGAAAATGATTGCAGAGCATAGAAAATACAAGGCACTTGTTTCCATGGCGCTTCTGCCCTATTCTACAAAGCTAAAGTACGGATTCATTGACATCAACGGCCAGGACAGGGTAAAATCTTGGAGGGAAAAGCCCGAGATCAGCGGACTTATCAACATAGGCTGTTACGTGATCGAGCCAGAATTTCTCAAGATAATTCCAAAGTCGGGCTCTTTTGGCATGGATGACGCAGTGAGAAAGGTCTTGGAGCAAAAGCGCTTGGTCAGAGGGTTCAGGACAGAGGGTGGCTTCATAGATATCGGAGACAAAAAGTCATACCTGGACGCATACAAGCAGTATGCCAGCAGGCTCGGCAAGATCTAGATGGCAGCCATCGCTCTGTTTGAAGATTCACACTGGCAGAATTTTGCCCCGATATCCCTTACGAGGCCCACATTTGACATCAAGGTCGGGGCGAGAACATACTTTGAAGAATACACACAGGCACCCGAATTTCTTTTCACCCGCGAGTTTCTGGCACAGACGACTCAAGAGCGCCACGCTGCGAGCATTGTCAATCCTGGCTCGTTTGACGCAGACACTGTATTTGTCAACGGTCTGTTGCATCCTGCCGCTGTATACCTAGACAGACTTTCAAACATCGGCCACACATTTGCCATTACATCAGGACAGCGGCTCTTGGTTGGAAGGCTGGGCAAAAAAGGGGGCGAGTACCTAACCCGTTGCGCAGCGCATGGGAAGAAAATTAACTTGAAAAAACTCGATGTGGAAAAATCAACAGACCTCAAGATGCAGGACACGCGGGGACTCCTGTCAAACCCTTGGGACATCATCAACGCCATTGAAAACTCACTTTCAATGCAGATCTCCGCATCAGATGCATCCGACAGCAGCAATGTTATTGGTAGCAATAGTAGTAATAATAATAGTAGCAACTCCGCGCCAAGCAACGTCAAGGTACTGGGCGTCAACAGAGTCGTCATTGGACAGGGCGCCATAATTGAGGATGGCACGGTGCTTGATGCCACCCAAGGAGGGATTCGTATAGGTCCGGAGGCGCGCATCGCGCCCAGCCGCATCGTAGGTCCAACTTTTATCGGAGCGATGACACAGGTAAAGCAATTTACGATAATTGAATCCAGCTATGTAGGGTACAATTGCAGGATTGCCGGCGAAGTAGAACATTCTGTCATTTCGGATCACACTAACAAGGCCCACGCAGGCTTTATCGGCCACTCATACGTCGGCGAATGGGTCAACATCGGGGCCATGACGACCACGTCAGACCTGAAAATGACTTATGGAAACATCAAGATGGATGATGGGTTTGGCAAAAAAGCCGACACCGGCAGCAACAAGATCGGATCCTTTATTGGCGACATGAGCAAGACTTCAATCGGGACCCTTATCTACAGCGGACGCAGGATCGGCATGTCTTCGCATTTACACGGTCTGGTGGCTGAAGACGTCCCGAGTTTTACCATCTATGGCTCCAGCATCGGGTCGGCAAACGTGGAACTTGAATTTGATTCTGCCATTGAAACCCAGAGGAAGGTAATGTCGCGCAGAAATCAAAAGATGAGCAGTGCATACGAGGAGATGATGCGCCACGTTTTTACTATCACTGCCGAACAGCGGAAAAAGAACAGGATACGGAAAGCCAAGTTTTCCATCTAGAGACTCTCTACAGGTAGCCCAGTTCCTGCCTTTCATTCCATAGGCCCAG
>DATEIL010000184.1:0-12202 GCA_035279085.1 Nitrososphaera sp. | reverse complement strand
AGCCCCAGCCTGAATGGGGAGGCATTCCCCACTCAAAAGCCCTCAGGTGATCTTCAAAACTTTCAGGGTTAAGCCCCTGCTCTTGAAGCCGCGATCGCAATTTCTGGGGGTTATGAAGCCTTGTTCCTCCCGAAACAAGTTCCAAGTAGCCATATTGCAAGTCGAATGATTTGGAGACCTCTGGCCTGTCCTCCTTTTCATGTATATAGAACGGCTTTAGCTTTAGCGGCCAGTCCATGAGGAAATAAAAACCGCGATGAATTTCACCGAGCTTGCGCAGGGCAGCATCAGAGAGGTCATCTCCAAATTGCAGGTGTTCACCCTCGCGTGCTAGCTCTTCGATGCACTGCTCATAGGTGAGTCTTTCAATCTTTGGGATCGAAATCGGCTCGTGCATTCCCGCAAGCTCGAGTTCCTTGGCGTGATTTTGTCGAAATTCATCGATTACGTTGATGACCACTTTTTCCACCAGATCCATGACATCGACATAGTCGAGAAAAGCCGCTTCAATGTCGACACTGGTGAACTCCGTAAGGTGCCTTACCGTGTGCGAGTTCTCCGCCCGGAAATATGGTCCAATCTCAAAAACCCTGTCCAGGCCTATCGTCAGCTGCTCCTTATATAGCTGCGGGCTCTGGGCAAGGTAGCCCTTTCTCTTAAAGTAGTCAAAGGCAAAAAGGTTGGCTCCGCCCTCGCTGGCGCTTCCGATAATCTTGGGTGTATTTACCTCGACAAAGCGCTCAGAGCGCAGCGTCTCCCTTATTGACGCGAGGCCTGCAGACCTGAGCTTAAAGATGGCGGCAGTTTTTGGGTTTCGGAGGTCAAGCGCTCTGGAATCCAGTCGCTTATCAAGTGCTGATTCGACCCGCCCGGTGGGATCGATGGGTAGCGGGTTCGCTGCTCTATTGAGGACATTGAATTCCGTCACCTTTAGTTCAACCTGAAAATCCTTTGCCTTGCTCTTTTGGACCGCACCGGTCACGATCACCGAGCTCTGCCGCGGAGTCTGGATTGCAAGCTGCACATTGTCACCGGTCACGATTAGCTGGCATGCACCCGATGCATCACGGACTGTCACAAAAGCTAGCTTGCCAATGTCTCTGACATCTTCAACCCATCCCCCAATCCGCACTATCTGGCCAATGAGCTCCTCGCCGAGGTCACCCGCATAGTGAGTCCTTTTGATTTCTGTCAAGCCTTACACACACTCGCCATCTCGCTCTTGCACCCATCCCACCATTACTGCTCGAATTCCACGAGCAGGTCGATGTTCCGCACTGCCTTGGCAATCTTTTGCACCTTCTCCAGGTCAAAGCGCGCCCGAGAAGTGTTGCCTGACGCCAATACCTTGGTAAGTTTATTCCCATCAGGCAACCAGAACAGGTTGACTGACAGCACCCTGAGAGGGTGGAAGAGCCCTTCGATAAACCGTCGGTCTGACGATTCCGACTCGACAAACCATACCTTCTGGCCAAAGTCTGACTCTATCCTGTCTGAAAGTGAGCTGCTCCCCTTGATGGCATTAACGTCAGTACTGCGCATCACAAGCACGACATCTCCGTCCACACGCAGTCCCCTTAATAGCGTGAATTTGTTTATGTCCTGATTCCTGTCGGCAATTCTAGCCAGTCTTGTTGACGCATCTACATCATCTTGTGTAATGTCTCCAGCCCGGAGTTTTGCCTCGCATTTTGAACAGAGCACTCCGGTTTTGGCATCAAATGAGCAGATAGGAGACTTCAAACCTCGATAAACTTCAATATTTCATCAGGCGGGCTATATAACAGCTGTGAGGAGCAGAATGCTCTTATAATTACACACCCTCCATCCCATTGGCTTTTGCAAGAGCAAACACTACCAAAGCTGCAGGTGTCCGGGCTGCAAGCATACTATTTTACGGAAAGTGGGCCTTTGAAGGCAGTCGACGGCATCAACTTTGTAATGGCTCAGGGTCAGTCCCTTGGCATAGTTGGCGAATCTGCATGTGGCAAGAGTACCCTTGGAGCGGCGCTCATACGCTCACTTCAGTATCCTGGCAGAATAGTTGGAGGCGACATTGTGCTCTCTGGAACTGGGCTGACAAAGCTTCCAGACAAGCAATTCAATGAAGAAATCCGCTGGAAAAAAGTAGCCATGGTGTTTCAGGGAGCAATGAATGCCCTTGATCCGGTATTCAGTATCGGGAGCCAGATGAGGGAGATTTTGAAGCAGCATGGATATGCTGGCGACGACATCGAAGTAAAGATTGCTGAATCGCTAAAGTCTGTGGGGCTTGATGAACCGATTGCCAAAAGATATCCCCACGAGTTATCTGGGGGAATGAAGCAGCGCGTAGTCATTGCAATGGCACTATTGATGGATCCTGAGATACTTGTGGCTGATGAGCCCACTACTGCCCTAGACGTGCTCGTCCAGTCGCAAATAATTGCGCTTCTGAGAAAACTGCAGGCAGAGAAGGGAATTTCCGTGATCCTTATCACCCATGACTTGGCCCTTGTCGCCAAGATTGCAGACGTGATTTCGATCATGTATGCCGGAAGGCTGGTTGAATTCGGGGCAGCCAAGGCGATATACAAAGATCCAAAGCATCCATACACCCGGGCACTGATGGAGGCCATGCCACGGCTTCGTTCAAATGACAAGAAAATTCACTTTATTCCAGGCAGCCCTCCAAGCCTGATCGGTCCAAAACAGGGCTGCAGTTTCTACCCCCGCTGCCCACATGCAATGGATAAGTGCAGAAAGGATCCTCCGGAATTCAAGACCGAATCGGGCTACGTCGCGTGCTGGCTGTACGACGATGATGACGAGTCTGAAACTTAAAAAGTAGGCAGCAACAGAAGAGATCCCGGCACCACTTGGCCGCAATCAATTGCCAATGATAAATCATGTCTAGCACAATATTGACTCATTTTCCGCTCTCCACCGTCAGGAATAGACAGCAAAAGGTGCTCTTGGATATCGAGTCGGCCCTCAAGAGCGGGTATAGGTACATCTTTCTGGAGGCGCCTACGGGGTTTGGCAAGACTCCAGTTGCAATAACAATGGCGCGCTATTTGGGGAGCTCGCATATTTGCACCGCCACCAAAGACCTGCAGGCACAGTACAGGAGGGATTTTCCATTTGTGGTAGAAGTCAAGGGACGGGGCAATTTCCCATGCATTGTGAAGGAAGACATGGGCCTTGATGAGAGCTGCGACTATGGCCCCTGCGTCAAGGACGAAAATTACGACTGCGCTTACAAGACTAGGCTGATGGATTACAGAGTCCGAGCTGAGGGTACGAAAAATGAAGCCGTACAGCTGGATCCCTTCGCTGAGCGCAAATATGAAGAAAAGTTGAAGGCGAGTTCAAAACTGGTAGAGCTTGAATGGAGGCCATGCCACTATTTCCACCAAAAATGGGTCGGCCTTAGGTCAAGCCATACCGTCTACAACTATCGGTACTTCCTTTCCGATGTCTTTTACGCCGGAACTGCCCAGAGGAGGAATCTCTTGATTCTAGACGAGGCACATCAGCTTGAATCAGAAGTAGGGGATTTCAGGAGTTTTACAATCCACAGAAACTCCCTCCGTTTCCTGAGAATGGAAATGCCGGATCGAAATATCGATGCGATAGAGACTTGGATGGAGTTCTGCCAGACTCTGCGCGAAAGGCTAGCTGACTTTGCCGAAAAAGCCGAGGGAATTATTGAAAGGAGCAACCAGAAATTCAGCGTGGAGCCATACACAGAAAAGAACCTGATTGATGCAATAGAGCGGCAGCAAAATATCGAAGGTGTCATTGAAGACATCAAGGCTAACAAGAACAATTGGATAATTTCAAATGTCATGCGCGACGAATCAAACCAGCTTGTCAAGGCTACGCTGACGCCGCTTGATGTATCAGGCTACCTTGACACGGTACTGGACAAGGGGTCGATCGCCTTATTCATGAGCGCGACCATTCTGAGCAGGGACTACCTGTGCAAGACCGCCGGGCTGGAGCCGGACAAGGTCAAATTCATACGGATTGAGGACTCGGATTTTCCCGTAGAGAACAGGCCAATCCATCTGAAAAACGTTGCATGGCTCAACGCAAAGACAATGAGAGAGAACATGCCAATGATCGTCAGAGAAGTCGAGCGCATACTTGCCAAGCATAGCAACGAAAAGGGGATTATACACACTACTTCCTATTCGCAGCTGCAGTTTATCAAAGACAATATCGGTAAAGAGTATGCAGCCCGGCTGATAGAGACGGGTTCAAAGTTGGACAGGACGGAAGTTCTTGAAAAGCACTTCCAGAGCAAGAGGCCAACTGTTCTGATTTCGCCTTCGCTTCACCTAGGAGTAGATCTAAAAGACGACCTGTCACGCTTTCAGATAATTGTCAAGGTGCCATATCCCGACCTGACAGACAAAAAGGTGGCGGCCAAAAAGGAAAGGGATCCCAACTGGTATACCTGGAACACAGTCCTAAGACTCGTCCAGAGTTATGGCAGGAGCATAAGGAGCGCAGAAGATCATGCGGACACGTACATTTTGGACAGCAGCATTTCGTACCTTCTCAAGATGGGCCAGGATCTTGTTCCAAAGTGGTTCAAGGAAGCCATCAGGCCATAGAACGTTTTTATGCCCTTCAAACGAATCTGAGAAACGAAAACAGGCTTGCCCGGTGACGATACTGTTGCTCAGCCAAAGGCCGTACGCCACACCATCTTTGGCCTCAACCCGGGAGTGGCAGTCACGCTGGCACTGGTGTCGCCCATCATTTTTACGATAATTGCATATCCTGACTCTTTTGGCCTCGCATGGAACGAAGGAAGGGGAGGCTTTCTGTTTGCCATGGCATTTATCGCAGCAGAACTTGTCGGCTTGAACATCGCAATAAGCAAAAAGAAACTTTACATCGTAATTGTCCTTGCCGCTATAACCATCGGCTATTTCGTAGCCCTCCCGTTTGGATTGCGAACATACATCGAGCAGGCGGCGCCATCATTCAATGTCTCGCTGGTCCTCAGCTGGACATGGATGTGGGACTCGGTGGTCATGTCTGCCTTTATTTTCAGCTCACTCTTTGTGCTTTTTGGCGGCAAGTGGCACAAGATAGCCCCGGCAGGCGCGATTTTTCTCGCAGGCACAGCGGCCTTTCTGGCCACCGACGCCTTCTTCCCTTACGATACACTCGGACCGCTCCAGTTTATCGTCCCCATATACCTGCAGATAGATCAGGGAGTGGTCAATTTCATTGACGACAACGTAATGAACATTGGGCCCGCAAATCCTGACAGCCCCAACAACCCGGCAACGGCAAGGGGCAACCTGCTGATACTAAATGGCCTTCATGGACCGTTTGCGCTGCAGGTATTCTGGCCATCAGCTGGTGTGGACAGCATGATAATATTTACACTGGTAATGCTGGCATTTCTGCTAAAGATAGATATTCCGAGGAAGAAAAAAATAATCTACTTTATCATTGGCGCCTTTGGCACCGCTTCTGTAAACGTCGTCAGGATAACTTCGCTGTCTCTGTACGCACTAATCGTGACGACAAACGTGTCTGAATGGGAGGCATTTCATTCTGTCGCCGGCATGATAATGTTCCTACCTTGGCTCGGAGTTTACCTTGCAATTGTCATGTTTACAGAGGGCAAAATCAGAAAACGCATGCAGGCCGCACTTGCTTCTTCTTCCACTGCTGCTGCAGTTTCTGCTGCTTCTGCTGGAACCGCTGCAGGCCCAAAGCTGCCCTCTAATAACAACAATAACAGCAGCGGCGGCCAGTCTTCAAACGCCGAGTAACTAGTCCCCAATGAACTGCGACATTGTGTTCTGTCCAGAGTTATCATGAAATTCCGACAGCCTGACGCCTAGCCTTCTTACTTTTCTATCGGTCGCAGAGATAGTGGCCGCCATCAGATCATCCAGCAATGCGCGGGCAGTTGAATGAAGGACATCAAAATCGTTGGAATGAGTTTTGAGACTCCTTGACTTGGTCTTTTGATTTAGGTTTGTGAGTATAAGCAGGATGCTTATGGTCTTGAATGAAACATCCCTATTCCTAGCAGCATCCAGCACCGCCCTGCACAACTGATAGAGTTCATCGGACATCTCTGTACTCGATGACGCATCGTTTTTGAGTGTGACTATCCTCGCAATTTGCTTTCGCTCCCCTGCGTTGGCTGCTACTACTACCGGCTCCTCATCGACCGCCCTTGCGGCATTGTATAGAAACGTAGCCGTCCCTCTGCCAAATTCCTCGACGAGTTTGAATTGATCGATTTTGACAAGTTCACCTACTTTGCTGATACCTAATTCCGCAAGTTGTAAAGTCGTTTTGGGTCCAATGCCGGGAATCCTGTCCACAGCTAGGCCGGCAACAAATTCTTTGGCCGAAGTTGAATCGACTACTGTCAAGCCGTCGGGCTTTTGAAAATCCGATGCGATCTTGGCGATCATCTTGTTGGGGCCCACACCTATCGAACAGCTGAGTTGGGCATTCTGCCTTATGCTTTCCTTGATTTGGAGCGCAAGGGACCTTGCTTCATCAAACGAGCCGACGTTGCTTGTGACATCCACAAAGCATTCGTCGATGCCGACCTGTTCGAATTTTTCTGCAAATTGCTGAATTACCGACATGACGTTTTCAGAGACTTTGGAATAGTAGGGCATGTCCATCGGAAGAAGTACCGAATCTGCAGTGTCGGCCAGACGCGATTTGGCGAGTTTGATGGGGATTCCCGACTTGACTCCGTACTTTCTTGCGACATAGTTTGCTGTGCTCACGACACCGCTGTCCTCAGTACGCCCAGAGTACACACATACCACCAAAGGCTTTCCGCCAAGGGAAGGGTTTCTTGCCTCTTCGCATTGCGCATAGAAATAGTCAAGGTCGATGTGCATCACAATCCTTGAGGCGGCCCCACCATTGTTGCCCTGGCCTGCAGCGATCAACTATAGGAGCGTACTGACCCCATATGGCATTAAGGCTTTTCCGCTCTTGGAGACCCGAAAGGAAGAGTTCAAGCGCAAGATTTTACAATTGATTAAATATGCATAAGCAGTACAATCACAAGCATATGAATTCGGACGCCAGTGACTACCCTGTTGTTAGCGGTCCGGATGGAATAAAACTGAGGACCGAAAAGATGAGCCCCGACCAGTTGTATTACTGCATTTACGACAACAAGGTATTCCTCTTTTACAAAGATGAAGAGGGCATGCTGAACTGCTACGAAGTCGGCGATCCAGCGGCAGTTCGCGAAATATCCGAGAACCCCTCTCAGATCGAAGAAATTTTGAGGAAATATGCGGAGCAGAATGCACAGAACTAGTTATAATAAACGTTATATGCAACCGTGCGGATAAGTTTCGCACCCATGTCTACAAACACCAACACAGTCAGACAAGGCAAGCCAAGCAACGAGATTTTCATCGGAAAAAAACCACTCATGACCTATGTTACTGCCACACTGGTGCAGCTCGCCAATGAGCCGACGGTGGTAATAAAGGCAAGGGGCAAAAGCATCACAAGGGCGGTAGACGTGGCCCAGATAATTGTAAAACGTATGGACACGCTTGGCTACAAGATAGGACCTATCAAACTAGGTTCCGAGACAGTGCAATCAGAGGATGGCAAGGTAAGAAACGTTTCGACCATCGAAGTACCGATTTCAAGAGCCAGATAGGCTCGTTTCTTGTTGTTTCAGTGGCTGAATGAAAAGGAGCTTTTCTTCCACGCACTCAGGCATGTGCCCAAGATTTCTGTCAATTCCTAATCAATCTGGTTTGTCCAGGTGTATTTCCTGCTGAAGGCCACTACATCGAACTGGGATTGGAATTCAGCTAGAGGAACGACGACAGCACAAACTCAAGGCCAAAGTACACTAGAACTCCCACCATGCTCAACATCAGGATTCTGTAGTATCTTGACTTTAGCAGAGATCCGCCCCGGGACGACAGGTATGCGGTCCCCGTGAGCCACGCATAGTCCATCCAGATGTGAAATCCAAAGACGACGGCCACCGCTCCTACTAGGCCGAGCGAAAGCGAGTCGGATACGACCTTCAGGCCCACAGTCAGCCACCATAGCAAGAAGAACGGATTGAGTGCAGACAGGAGGATTCCTGCAAGAAAAGGACTGCTCTGCCGGCCCGCAGTTATCGACGGCAGCAGCGGCTTGTAGACCCCGGCCCTCCTGAATGCAAGCAGCTGGAGTCCGGCAAAGCCAAGGATTGCCAGACCCCCTACCAAGCCAATAATGTCCAGATTAGCCCTCACTGATTCAGAGGATGATGAAATTATCCCAGTGGCCAAAAGCGCGATGAGCGGAAGCTCGATTATGGTGTGCCCAAACGCCATGTTGACTCCCGCCTTTGGACCGAGTCGGCTTCCATAAAGCAAGTTTGCAAAGAACATCGGTCCGGGGGCAAGGACACCCGATGCAGAAACCCCTACCACTTCAATCAAAATTTCAAAAAGTTCCATCTGACGATGACACACACACCCAACCCGAACCTATTTCGCCAATGCATGTAATAGATCGCCTTAATAAATAACGTACATCAATGAGATCCGGAATGGTTGTCGACACTATTCGTACCCTTAAGATAATTGGCAAGTGGGGCGCCAGCAGGGCAATTGGCAGGCGGAGGCCAATTGTCGCGGTCTTTAGCATGACTCATTACTGCAACTTTTTTTGTCCAATGTGTCCGTTTGGCGACGGCGACAAGGACGGTCAGATGAAACTTGCCCGTAGCCGGGATCTTTCGACAGACCAGTGGAAAATGATCTTTGATAAAGTGTCAGAATATTGCGTCTGGGCCATTGTCGAAGGTGGCGAGCCGACCAGCCGACCCGACTTTATGGAGCTCGTGAAATATCTCCATGAGCTGAATATGCCGGTTACGCTGATATCCAACTGTTCGCTTTTGCACACAATTGACCTTGATGAGCTGAAAAAGCATATCCAGTTTGTGACCTGCAGCATCGACTCGGTCTTTGAAGAATCATACTGCAAAGTCCGAGGAGTCAGTGCCCAGACATATCGACGGGTGATGGACAACCTGCGGCTTCTAAGTGAGCACAAGGTGCCCCATTACTTTAACAGCGTAATTACAAAGTTCAATACGCAAGAATTTATCGACCAAACATATTTCAAACGTGCAACTGAACTCGGTGCCGATGCGGTCTCGTTCACCTTTGTCGAAGACAGGTCCGATGTGGACTACTCGCTTTTGCCAGACAGGCAAACAATGGTAAAAGTCTGCGAGAGCATCCTCGATTATCAGTCAAAGCACCAGAGCCCACAGGTTATGATCCCAAGGGAGTATTTCCAGCAGATAATCGAACATGGCCGAGGCGTATTCGATGAATGCGGGGTCTGGAAGAGCATTTTTGTGAACGGAAATGGCACCGTGATGGTCCCATGCTGGAAATTCAACGGGCCTGAAAATACCTTCAGCCTGCTTGAAAAAAGCGTTGCAGAGATATGGAATATGCCCCAGTGGGACATTGCTAGGACCTGCCATGATTGCGAGGTTCTGGGATGCATATGGTATTCATCCCAGCCGGTCACGACTTTTGCCAGGAATTACATGCGAGGACTGTCAAAGATAATATCACAACACAAACCCGAGCAGGCAGGAGCTGTATAAGCTATGGCGCGGGCGACGTTGCTTTGAATTCTTATGCCCGCAGACGGGGACCCCTAAAGTCCGCCTCTCCCGTGAACAAAAGCTGGCTCCATGGTTGCTTACGACAAAGATATTTTTGGCTCCATGCACTTGGTAAGTTAGAGAATTTCAGATCTTTAAAGTTCCGTCTAGATATTCCCACCGGTCAATAGAAGAAAGGTGTGAGAATAATCTAGCAGTCCTTACCGATTACGATTCTTTAACAACTGTGAAATATCTGAGGCGAGAGCTGCTTTCAACGGATGTCTGGAGGAAATTTGCAGGGGACAAACGGGCAGCAAAGGCCATCCTGCCAAGTTGCGGGCTGCTTTGAACCTGCGTCCGTTTACGTCGTGATAAGGGAGACAGATGTTAATTTCCTTGCACCTGCGGCAGAGAGCAGGATACTCCCAGATAACTTTGATACGGATGACATCAATGCGTTCAAGCTGATACTCTATCTCTGTGCCAGGCATGATTACGACTTGAAATACCTCCTGAAAGGTAACGAGCTGGAAATCGCAAAAAGGCGTCACTTAGTACTCAAAGAAGTAAGCTGACTTGCGGGGACACGTCGAAGACAAGACATAAACACGCATTCACGCACTCAATGCTACAGCCGCGATTGTGTTCAAAAATTTTTTTCTTTTTGGGGGATTGATTTCCCATAATGGCAGGTGAAATAGGAGGACATGAATGGCTGTAGGCTTTTATCAAGAAGCATGACAGTATCAATGCCCCGTCAGCCGTATCCTGGACAGGGTGATGGTGGTGGTAATGATGATGTTATGTCATTGTTGTTGTTATTGTTGATATACGAATATTAAGAAGAGTTTTATGCTCTTTCTTTAGTAATGGCCAAGAAGGTCAAGGTCGCCATTGCCGGAGTCGGCAATTGTGCATCTGCATTAATTCAGGGTACGCGTTATTACCACGACAAGCCTGACTCGGCACGCCAGAGTAATGACTGGATAGGACTTACTGCATATGACCTTGGAGGCATTGAGCCCGGTGACATTGAATTCGTTGCCGCTTTTGACGTTGCAGACACAAAGGTGGGAAAGGACCTTTCTGAGGCCATATTTGCCAAGCCAAATAACACCGTGAAAATTGTGCGAGAAATGGACAAGATGGATGTAACGGTGCAGAAGGGAGAGGTTCATGACGGAGTAGGAAGACACCTTTCAGAGAAAGTCAAAGTTGCCGCAGGAGCCGCCGTCAACGTCCCGCAGGTCTTAAAGGACACGGGTGCCGAAGTTCTACTCAATTACCTTCCTGTTGGAAGCAGGAAAGGCACTCAATATTATGCTGAATCATGCCTTGATGCAGGATGCGCATTTGTCAATGCTATCCCGGTTTTCATTGCTTCTACTCCAAAGTGGCAGCAGGCATTTGAGGGCAGAGGCCTGGTGTGCGCAGGGGACGATGTCATGAGCCAGCTTGGCGCAACGGTTGTCCACAAGACCCTCGTAAAGCTCTTCGTCGACAGGGGAGTCAGGGTTGACGAAACATACCAGCTCAACATCGGAGGAGACATGGACTTTTACAACATGCTTGACGAGGAGCGCCTAGAGGATAAGCGAATAAGCAAGACAAGCGCCGTCGCGGCCATGGCGCCATACGAAGTTCCAATGAGAATAGGCCCATCCGACTATGTTTCGTTCCTTGACAACGACAAGGTGTGCTACATTTCGATAAAGGGCCAATATTTTGGAGGCATCCCTGTCGAGCTTGACCTTAAGCTAAAGGTGGTTGATGCATACAACAGCGCGGGGGTCATGATAGACGCGGTAAGGGCAGCCAAGATAGCGATTGACAGGGGAATCAGCGGCCCTCTTGAAAGCATTTCTGCATACTGCTTCAAACATCCTCCCGTCCAGATGCCCTATTCAGCGGCAAAAGCTAACTTTCTGGAATTTGTTGAAGGGAAAAGAGAGCGATAGATAAACAATATTTAACCAAAAGGAGCCAGATCGCATGCTAAAACGCATAATTATCCCTATCGAGAACTCAACTCGATAGACTTCTTTGGTCCATATCAAGAAGCTTGAGGTCTATGGCTTCAAGTCCTTTGGCTTCAGAAACACGGTCGTAAATTTTGAAAAAGGCCTTGTGGCCGTTACGGGTCCCAACGGCTCAGGAAAGAGCAACATCTTGGATGCCATCATGTTCGCCATAGGCGAGACAAGCCCCAAGCTTCTGCGGGTGGAGAAGATGCAATCGCTCTTTCACGACAGCAACAACAGCAGCCACCGTCTTGTCAGGGTGAGCCTTGCGTTTGACAACACCGACCGCGGGATTCCTGTCGACTCTGACACTGTTACGCTGACGAGGGAAATGGAAGGGCACAACGGCGAAAGCAAGTACTTTCTAAGCGGCAAGCCTGTGGCAAAGGCCACCATTATGGAACTGCTCGAAGTTGTCCTGGCTGCGCCCAACAAGCTGAACATTGTCCAGCAGGGCATGATCACCAGGATATCGGAGCTTAATTCGGAAGAGCGGAGGAAGATAATCGAAGATATTGTTGGCCTTTCATACTTTGACGAG
>DATEIL010000183.1:0-3455 GCA_035279085.1 Nitrososphaera sp. | reverse complement strand
TCAAATGAAGTCAAATACAGGACTGCGTTTTTGCTTCGGGGTTTAACATGATAATTCAGCATGGATCATCTTGGAAAAGACTTGCATCTTTGTTGAGCTTCATCCTTTGATAGACAGTTAGGCTCAGTCAGAATGGGCTCTCTAAGAGTCCGGAAAGGCTTTAGCTTGCTCAGAGCCAAGTTATTCAATGAATGAGGCTGACGACCTCGGCAGTTGTCAGCACATGGAAGCCAATACTCAGTAGAATACCTAAGCATAGAGCCGAATTTCATGTTTGGCATATGCCTTCGAGCAACCTAGACAATAGCCAGGCAGTCACTGCCCGCGATATTGTCTCCATATCCTGTATGGCCTTCTACGCTAGGATCTTCCCATTTAACTGGTCTGATGTGTCGTATATTACCTTCCGCTCTGTGCTACCCATGATAGGGAAAGACCAACGGAATGAGTTTGACATGAAAGATAGCAAAGTCCCTGAAGAAATGCTGCTGGGTACCGCGCATCAATTCAACAATGTCATGATGAGTGCCACATTCAACGTTTCTGTGCAGGTAAACCGGTTATCGGGGCGATAGTACTCACACCACCGCAATGAAATAAACAAGTTGTTAGCGCTCGCGGGTAATATTGAACAGATATTATCAGATGTGGACCAAGGCGCTGGCTATTTTTGACCCGCGATCTTCCTTTCATGTTGACGCAAATAAGCAGCCGCTGAAGATTATCGTGAAGGACACATCCTGACAGCATTAAACTGACCAGTTGGTCAGTTTAAATATCATGTTTGCGTTCTACAGGATGCGAGTATTAATGGCAGCTAGTCCTTCGACACTGTTGTCAGCAATTATTCCAATCGCCATAATATTGCCAATATTCATCATACGAATAAAGAGGATGAGCAAAGGCACCAGGGTCAGCACAAGGAAGGCTTTGCTGTTCTCTGTAGGATTGGCGGTGATATCGACAGTTTTGGTTGCCAGTTCTTTCTCGATGGGCATCTCTTTATACTTCATTCCCGTTTATGCGATAATTTCCGGAGTCGCAGGTTACCTAGCCTACCTTTACTCGGACAAGTCACTCCACTTTTGGAAGACTGCTGATGGCTCCATATACGTAAAGGGTGGGACATCAATATTCTTGCTGTACATGATTTCTGTTGTTGCGAGGATCGCCATTAGTTCTGCATTTGGCGGCACCCAGGGTTTCTTCGGTAACTCTCAGGGAATATCTGAAACCGCATTGACTACAGCGATGATATTTGATGGATTATTAGTAACCGGTGCAGCCTTACTGATCGGCCGAAATGTCAGGATAATCTCCAAGGATAAGAGAATTACCGAAGGAAAGGAAGGAGTGGAGTATGAAGCGTGAGAGGATGGCCAATTTTTTGTCAAGACTTACAAGAAAACTCTGTGCCCTTGTCTAGAATGAAGCAGAGATGGGCTTTCGCAATAAAAGTGCCAGGCGGTGCTATTGATATAGTGTGCCAGAAGAGTGTGCAAGGTAACCCGAATCAAAGTGTCAGCATAGTATACATGCCTTTTTGATAATCCATCAGATCCGATGTGCAATTTTAGCAGGACTGCAAGCGTGCTTCTTTTACCTCAAACAGCCTTGTTGTACTGCTGTTCGTACCTTGCGCGCGCTTTGCTGTTGGCCATCCTCACGGCGGCAAATACTCCGATAATTGCTGTCACCCAGATTGACGCAAAAACTATGTTGCCGATGCTGACATACATGTATGGAAGCGCTTCCGTGAGGTTGGCTTCAAGTCCGTCAGCCGAGTCGTGCATGTCAATCATTGCGACGTTATAGGCGCTGCTGTGCGGATCCAGTGACTCTGCACGATCAGTGCGCACAAGCATGTCGTGAAGCACCCCCTGAATCAACGCAAAGTCAGTCCTGACGGTCTGGAACATCCATACAGGATTACCCTTGTCGGGCAGGTTTTGCTGGGCAAGCACGAGGTATTCTGCCATCTGCTCCGGAGTCTGAGCGCTCTCGGCCCGGATGATATAGCCGACGGCCATGTTTACAGGGTAGATCGTCGACACGTACCCATAGTATGCAAGTGCACCCCCCAGCACAATGAACATCAGGACTCCAACCAAGACCATTCTCTGGTTCAAGTTGTGCGCGGAACTTGTTGCATGTGCAGCATGGCTTGCGGTAGTAGCAGTCAGGGTACCCGTACCTGCCTTGGAATCAAATGATGGCGCAGCTGCATCTGAAGGCTTGCTTGTGCGCTTTTTCTTGAACGATGAGTGTGCTATGCTCAGGTATGCGGTGTAGACAAAGCCAATGGTAGGAAGTGCTATCATTGGCGCGTACAGTGGGTTGCCGGAGAATATCGAAATAAAGATGGCGACAAAGCCATATACTGCAAAAAAGATCTCCAGCAGCGTCGTCTTTGTGAACGGCAGGACGTATTCCTTGCCCCTCCAGTCGTCATTCTTTTTGACTACTCCGAACTTGGGGGTTCTCAGGAATTCGTTCTTTTTCCCAAGTATCGCATCAAATACTGCCACAGTGTTGTTGACAGTGATGCCAGCTGCAAGGAAATTCAGGAAAAAGAACTGCCAGGCCTTCTTCCTCCACTGGTCCTTCCAAGTGCGGTTGATAACGGCAAGATATCCGCCGGGCCCAAGGGCAACGTAGGTGCCTATTACCAGAAACGGAGCCCAGCTTTCTGTATAGAGTTTGAAATCCATTGCAAGGAGCATTGGAAATATCAGGAATTGCGCCAGAAAGAGAGGATTGACGATGTGGCGGGTCATGTGGATAAAGGACTGGACCTTGGTATCCGCCGGAACCTTTCTGCTGACAAGGACATCCGCGAGCAGTTTTAGTGCTACTTGCATCGCGCCCTTGGCCCACCTGAACTGTTGTCGCTTTGTCGCATTCATTTGAACTGGCAGCTCCGCGTCAACCACAATATCGTCGAGGAAGAGCGACCTCCATCCCTTCATGTGCGCCCTGTAGCTCAGATCCATGTCTTCGACCAGAGTTGTGGTATGCCAGCCGCCTGAATCATCAATGCAGGAACGCCTCCATACGCCTGCAGTGCCGTTAAAGTTCATGAAAAAATGGGTAAAGCTCTTTGCTTTTTGCTCCACCAGAAAATGGAGGTCAAGCGACACGGCCTGAGCGCTCGTCAGGCTCGAAAAGTCCTCGTTAACGTGCCCCCATTTGCACTGGACAAAGCCCATTTTCGGGTCGTTGAAATACTTTATCAGGTGTTTCAAAAAGTGCGCTGGGGGTATAAAGTCGGCATCAAATATCGCGACAAATTCCCCCTTGCTGCTTTTGAGTCCGGCCTTTAGCGCTCCTGCCTTGTATCCTGTCCTGTCAGTTCTGTGGATGTGGACAATGTCAAAGCCCTTGAACCTGTATTCGTCCACAATGGAACGTATCAGGTCGATCGTGTCGTCGTCAGAGTCGTCTAGCACCTGTAT
>DATEIL010000182.1:0-3326 GCA_035279085.1 Nitrososphaera sp. | reverse complement strand
CTAGGGTCATTGTATTCGATCAGTATGTCGTCGTTGATATCTGATTGCCTCAGTTCAAGCCTGCTGTTATTAAATACAGGGGCCTGACCGTCAGCAAGAAAGGTTACTGGAAGCTCGTTGTTCGCGAGGTCGATTATGAATATCCCGCTGTTGTCGTCAGTTTCCTCCATGTCCAAGAATTCGACGTCTCCGCCTATGCTATCCAATGCTACCAGTACTGCGCCGTCAAGGGTCTCATCGTCGTCAGAATCTCTGTTCTGGTCATTGTCTCTCAATGTAATCCTCAATTCGCTAGAAAATGTCAAGACTGCTACTTCGTCTAGAGATCCATCCTCATCGTCGATGTCAAACGACCTGCTTGAAGTGTCCAGAGAATCATTTTCATGCGCAGATGGATCCAGATAATTGGCAAGGTCGTTCAACGTGGTCTGTACGGATTCTTCAGAGTAGACCAGTTCTTCACCAACCAAGGATGATGGACTGCCAACGCCGGTCAGCTGAAGTACTGCTTCAAAGATTGCCGTATTGTCGCCAGTCTCTCTAAATGTAGCTGCACCCGCAAACGAGGCACCTTCAAGGTCGAACATTCTTGTATTGAGGTCTGCCTCGGTGACAGCGAATCCGTCTACATTGGTTGGATCCTGGTTCGCATCCTGGTCAATGACAAACAAGTGCACAAGGCTATCCCCACCATAGGTTGACCTGTCGAGCTGGAGCTCTGCGGAGGAGGCTTCATAGTCAACGGTTATTTCTTCATCACTGACAGTGATGTCAAACACGACATCTTCGAAAAGGGACGTTCCGACTGGCAATTCTTCACCGGGGCCGAAACGGATGATCGGCGCCTCTGTGTTAGCGCCTGTATATTCTGCGGCGTCGTTTGTGTTGATCGCATCAATATCTGCTATTGCAACAAGGGCAGCCGCATCGTGCATCAGGAAGAATTCGAATCTGCCAGAACTTTCGCTCGTTTCTGGAATTTCAAATGAACCTGAAACGCTAGCTCCCGATTCCGGGTCCGCGTCGATCTCTACGACGATTGTTTCCTGGACATCATCGTCGTCTTTATCGGGATCCGTTACGACGACTTGGAGTACGCCTTCGCCAAAGAAAGCTCTGCCGTGGCTATCTGCAGAAGTAGCGATGCCTACAGTAACAGACTGCGCAGAAGCGGATTGGGGCTGAAAATAGACCGGCGAAACTGCCGATGCGGCCAAAATTGCAACGGTGAGGAGTGACATGACTGACATTGGAACACATCCACTGCTTCTCGATAGAGGATTATTCAATAGATATTTTCTAGTATGGTTGCTTATATCCTGTACGGTAACTACAAGCGGGATATTCCAGTCTAGCAATATCGGCTAATGAATGGACGGAGCAGTATGTGAGATGCTCATGGTACGATACCGCAGACGTCCCACGGTGGAGCGACTGACCCGGAGTCCATCAGCAGGCATGTGATGGAATAATGGTTTCATGCATTGCTGTTAAACAGCATCTGGGAAAAAACATTCCCCTGCTATTCTCACAACCAGCATTAGCACAATACGCTTCAGATGATTCTTTGACCCGCTGCATTCTGACTAGAAAGGACCATCATCCAAAGATCTTTGACTCCAAAAGTATGTAAAGCAGAAACTGCAAAGTCTCAATCCCATTACAGAAAGGATAAAACGCCCAGGTCACAGAGTCTGTGTTGGATGGCAAAATTTTCAGTAAATACGAACAGATACGATCCGTACAAGAACTTTAAATTCCGCATAAAGCTTGACAACAAATATGTCGCAGGTCTGACAAAAGTCTCTGCCCTCACAAGAACCACAGAAGTCATAGAGTTCAGAGAAGGCGGGAACCCGAGCCTGCTCCACAAGATTCCGGGTCGAACAAGTTTTGCCGCTGTGACCCTGGAAGAAGGTGTGACGCATGATTCTGACTTTGAATCATGGGCCAATATGGTATACAACGTGCAAGGCGACGCGGCTACCTCACCAAAGAGGTTTAGAAAGGATATCATTTTGGAGTTGCTAAACGAGCAAGGCGTGGTAGTGATGGCCTACAGGCTGTATCGATGCTGGGTTTCTGAATATCAGGCATTACCAGAACTGGATGCAAATTCATCCAAAGTGGCGATAAGGAGCATCAGAATTGAGAACGAGGGATGGGAGCGCGACACGAGCATACCGGAGCCAGCCGAGTCCTGATCTGCTATGCGACAATCATCATCCACCCCGGCCGCCACGACTTCAAAAAAAGAGAAGAGGACTGGTTACGAAAGATTCGAGGGCCCAGAAAGCCGCCTTCCGGAGGTCATTGTCGATTTTGAGTGCAACAGGGACCTGTTGTACATAGTGATTGCAAACGTCGGTTCCTCCTCGGCCCACAAGATTTCCATTGAATTCGATAAGGAGATCGTGGATTTCAGAGGCAAGCGGTTGTCCCAGCTAGACATCTTCCATCACCTTGAATTTCTTGCCCCCGGAAAGAAAATCACCCTTTTTGTTGACAATCTCTCCGGGTACATTAAAAGAAAGCAGCCGCTGCGCGTAGGGTTTTCGGTAACATATTTCGATCGGAATAACCGAGGCCTATGTGACCATATCGGACACAACCTGGCGGTTTTCAAAGACATTGTCATGCCAGAAGTTTCCCCGGTGTATCCGCTTTGATCGGGTGGGGCACTGAATAATTGTAAGCGCCAACAACAATAACAATAACCTCCCCAACTTGGTTGGGTAGCCAGCAAACTAAAATAACCCAAAACGTAGTTGTGAGTATGTCAAAGGCAGCACAGGAAAAGTCTCAGCGGATTTTAAAGGCGGCTCTGGCCTTGCTTGCAAAGCAAGGATATGAAAACACAACTATCAACGATATTGCCGACGCCGCTTCCGTAAGCAGGGGGTTACTGCATTACTATTTTAAGGACAAGGAAGACCTCGTTTCCCAGGCACTCACATACGGGTTTGGCTCCATGTGGGAGTCATCCATGGGTTCGCTTGCAAATGCCACGACGGCCCCGGAGCTTGCCGATGGAATGATCGACGTGTTAAAGAAAAACATGCAGCAAAATCCGGACTTTTCAGCACTCTTGTTCGAGATGTGGGTCAGCAGCCGGAGGAGCGACAAGATAAAAAAGGTCTTTAGCGATGGCCTCAACGGAACCATCGACGAGCTAAAGCAAATGCTCGAGCTCGCGTCTGCCGAGGGGATAATCAGGATAGAACATGGAGAGTCCGAGGGCATCGTCAGGATCCTGCTTGCAATGTACCACGGGCTTGCCATCCAGCTACTCACAAACCCGGAGAAACTGCGCGACAAAAAGTTAT
>DATEIL010000181.1:0-3478 GCA_035279085.1 Nitrososphaera sp. | reverse complement strand
TTGGAGTATGGCGCAGTAGAAAAGACTACTGATGCGTTTTCGCCAAGCCCAATAACAGTTGAGCGCGGCGAGAATGTTACTTGGACAAACAATGACTTTCTTCCACATACTGTAACCTCGGGGACACCCGAACAGATCGGGACGAGCGAAGCAGGCGAAGAATTCGATTCGGGCTTTTTGGGGACAAGATCATCCTTCACCCATGAATTCGAGGAAAGAGGCGAGTACGACTACTTCTGTGAGTTGCATCCGTACATGGTTGGCGAAGTAAGCGTGCAATAAGAAAAGGCTGTAGACAAGTGGGAAGTATGGGAAAGATGGGACACATTTTGGAATTGAGCCAATGAAAGTAAGCCCTCCAACACTCAGACACAAAACTGTACCATCACCGGAGGCAATGGATGCATTGAAACTGTATCCAATGCCTCCCAAATATCCCAACTGACGCCAAGAATTTGCTATCAATCCCGGTAGAAAAGAAGCGGCAGCGAGAAACAAGTCCGCCTAGTTCTAGTAAGTTGAAGGGAGATCCTACCAAATTTGTTCATGATATAATGCTGATCCACCTCAAAGGTTACGGCGTTCACGGAAGAAACATTCAAAGGCAGTCTTCGCTTTGGATCTTCAAGGGTACAAAAAATTAGCAAGATTGTCTGGTCTTATTCTTTCACTGTCACAGCAATATCCCAAAAAATGGCCATTGCAGAAATGTAGCTTACCTCTATATCATCCTGTCAATTTGCTTATATATTAACAACGAGCTTTTGCCATTTAATGCAAAACAGACAGAAAGACGAACTTGTTCGAGATATCATGTCGGTATGCAATGGTGGTGCGCAGATCACTAAAGTAATGTTTCACGCCTACATGACTCATGGTCAGGTGAAATCTTATCTTGCCGAGCTTATCGACAAGGGCCTTGTTACCTATGACTCTTTGACGCGTCTATATAACACGACTTCAAGAGGAATCGACTATTTGGCTACTTTTGAACGGATGGCGGAATTACTGCCTGTTGCCACAAAGAGAGCGACAGCCCGCGAGCGTCTGACAAATTCATTCCTCTAATTCTTGAGTGAAAAAGAAAGGGCGGAGGACTCGATCAGGCCAAAGGGTACACGCGGCAGAATTATCGACACGATAATTCCCGACACCGCCAAAACAATTGTCCAAATTATGCCATTTACTTTTTCTGGCGAATCTTAAGCATGTAGCGGGTGTGATCAATCAAATCAACGCAACAGAATAGTTCTAGAGGTACTGTCCAATCTTAGTTTGGTCGATTTTTGTCTCAATGTTCGCTAGCCAAACGCCTTCTAGACAGTACCATCGCTACAAGTTCTCACACTCGATGTTATTAGCAGCACATGCGCGCGGCGTTCTAGTAGGAATGCTTGGGCTGTCCTTTCGCTCTTGCAGTCTCTCCCTCTTGCTCTAACTCCGGACGGGACAGCTCTGCCCTTACCGCCTCGGCTAGCTGCTTGATGGTTGCAGGCTTTCTAATGAAACAAGACACATGAATCTTGGGAAAAACCTTCTTGAACTCGTCAAAATAGATTTCAAAGGCAGTGATGAAGCACACCCTTACATGAGGATCTTTCTTCTTTATCTCCCTGAATAACTCAAACCCATTCATTTTTGGCATCCTTATGTCAAGCAAGAGTAGCTCGTACGTGTCCTTCTCGAATGTCTTTAGGACTTCTTGGGGGTCGCCGCTTGACTCGACTATAAAGCCTTCTGCTTCCAATCCTTTGGTAATTACCATTCGGATGTCTGGCTCATCGTCAACTATCAATATTCTAATCTTTTTTTCTAAGTTATTGCTAGCAGTCAAATATGGATAATCATAATATGCAAAGTAGTGCTACCTAATAATTGACTCGACCATTTCTTCTAGTTGTATATTCTGAATAGAAGATTCAAAGAAAATTAATTCAAAACCCCATATATCCTAATGGAGACTGAATTGACTAAATTCCAGAGTTGATGTAGCTGCTGCCCACGAAAGACCAGGAAATCGTAGAGATTTACAAGACATGGTATGCACGTGCTCTCAAGGATTGTCTCAACGGCTTGGGCATAGAGATGCGTTATTCTCAGCAGCTTGAAGAATGCATTGACACGATAGTTGAAGAGATTGCCACGATTTCTGAAGAACGCGGAAGGAGCGAATCTGTCTGAGACTTGTTGCAGCGGAGACTCCACGCCGAGATGTAAATGATGGCAGGGTTTTCGAGAAATTTCTCGTACGGGTGGAGCGCAGATCTAAGGCAAAAATTCATTCTTCGTAATACTCGGCGCGCTGCCAATAACAGTCTCCTTTTTGCAGGTAAGCATGTATGTATTTACCGCTGACATGCGATTGACAATCAAGTTTGCCATTTAGATAAGGCCAGCCTATTATTCATACATCGATCGAGAATTTGCTCAATTACAATACGAGCAAATACAAAATACCCTCAACGGAAATCTTGTGCTGGATTAACCAGGCAACTTCTTATGAAATAGTATCAGATCTTATTCCAACCCCTGCTGATAATGTAAGTGAATTAATAAATCTGAAGAGTGCTAGTCTGTTCAATCTGCTCTAATCGCACTACCATAGATCTAGATTTCAAAGGCGAGTTTAACTGCAGCCATTGCCTTTGAAAAAGTTTGTGTGCCAACCGTCATTCCCAAATCTTGATTAGTGGTCCTCAAAACCCTGCACACTTCAATCACACGCGACAGAGCTGTGACAAGCAAATTAATGTATGTTGTTAGTAGCTTGTAGGTTAGGAACGCTTTGAACATAAGTCCTGTTTTGGTGCAGCCTCCATTTGCTGCATCCGCTTTCTGAGGAATAATCTCGCTTCTACTCCTGTACTTCATAGATTTTGTTTCTCGTGAATTCGAAATAAGGGGCGAGGAGAAACAAGATCGATTTAACTGTCTAATTGTTACCAATTTCGGCAATTTCCTGCAAGTTTACAATCATGCTCTCTAGAATCATTTCGGCAACTGCCTCCCCATAAAGCGATGTGAGAGCATCATGCAACCTCAAAAGGGACATTGTGGGTTCATCGAGATTGATACCCGCTCTGACTCGAAGCTCGTTAGTCATAGCTCTTGTCATGTTCACTCCAAGTATCCCAACTGCATACTCAAACGCATTACAGATTCGGCGATCCCTGTTGCTCTCTCTAGTTATGTCATTCAAGTTAGGACATTTGACTAAAAATGAAGCGTGGTAATTATTTTGACAACCAGACAATAAGCTCATGACTAAGCATAGGAATGTTCTAGTATATGGAAATAAGATGTCTAAAGCAGATTATTGAAAGCTTGCAGCCTTGAGGCCGGCACCGCTTTCACATGCTTGCAACCCCCGGTCTGCCCACTAGGGCAGGCCTACCGTTGATGTTTTCTCACTATAGCTAACAACTCAGTCATATGAAATGGTTTTTTGAGCGTGTCAACTCCCTGAAGGGACGGAAAT
>DATEIL010000180.1:0-16143 GCA_035279085.1 Nitrososphaera sp. | reverse complement strand
CGCTTTCGCCCTGCGCATCCTTGGCGATTTTCGATATAGGTACAACTACATTTTCCTCGCCAAAGGTATAGATCTCGTATTCTATGCGGCCTGACTCAAAGTCCCGCACCTCGACCAGTGGCCGTGCCAGGTCTGCCTCCGTCATGCCCGTGGGCACCTTGACCGTCAGGCTCAGCTCGTAAACCTTCTGGATGGATCCATCCTTGACGAATATTATCGTGTCTAGGATATGGGGAATCATTCCAAGCTCCACCCTGCCCATGAACCTCTGGATGGCATCAAGCGGGCTGCTGGCATGGACGACACCGACCATCCCTACGCCTGCCAGCCTCATATCGGCAAATACTTGGAAGTCATGCGCCCTCCTTACCTCGTCAAAAATTGTATAGTCAGGCCTTACGAGGAGCAGCACGTCCACGGCCTTCTCAAAACTTCCTTCCAGCGGTCCGTATTGCGTGACTTCATCAGGCACCTGCAGGTCACGGGGGGATTCAAACGTCTTGACAATCTTGTTGCGCTCTGCGTAAAATTGTGCAAGGCTGCTTGCCAGCGTGCTCTTGCCGGATCCGGGCGGGCCGGAGATAATGATACCCTCGGCCTTGCCAGAGAGCCGCTCCATGAGCTTGTCGCTGGCATTGTAATCTGAAAGAGCGAGCCGGACGATTGGCCGGACAATGGTGACCTCCAGCCCGTCAGAAAAAGGCGGCCGGGTTATCGCAATCCTAAAACTGCCAAACTGAATTACCGTGGCGCCACTCCTGCTAATCTCTATGGATCCCATGCCCGCGACACGGCTTGCCTCCGAGACCTCCCGGATTATCTTGGTTAGTTGCGAGTAAGTTGTCTTTTCATTGTCCAATTTCAGAAGCTCAAAATTGCCCGGCTTGCCGCGCTTGGCCATCGGAAAAGTGCCTTCCTTTAGGTGGACGCTCATGGTGTTTTCGTCAAAATATCTTTCGAATTCGAGATCAGTCGTCTTTGTCGGGGCCCTGATGTGCAGTGCCTTTATGCCCTGTGCTTCTGCGACAAGTGCCTGAACATAGTCGGCCGTTATCAACGTTGCCGATTCGTTCATGGCCACGTCCTTTATTATAGCATCAATCCTGCCGTGCTTTGCGAGTCGGATGTCATCAAGTCCGGGGCGCTCTCCTACGAACTTTAGAGCGACGCCTTTTGACATGCAGAGTTCCCGCATTTTCTTTATCTCGGCTAACCCAACGAACCCATGCTCTTTGTTGGTAGACGCCTGGGACTGCAATTCGTCTAGGACAGCAAGAGGAATGAGAATTTCACTGCCCGAGGCGATCCTGCCTACTTCGAGCATCTTTGGTATTTCGCCATCAATGATAATGCTTGTGTCAAGGACGAATTTCTCGCTCACAGTATTCACGCTCTATTACAGCGCTTTAAAGCATTTCTTTCAAATGGAAAGTGAGGTTTACCTTCTTCTTCAGCTGCGGTGTGCGCCACAATCAATAACAATTTATGACTCGCCGCACATCCGGCTAATTGCGTATCTATGAAGAGACTCGAAGCGATCGTCAGATCCGAGCGCATGCCAATCGTTAAGGAAAAGCTCCGCCAGATTGGTATTGGAGGTATGACAATATCCACCGTTTCGGGGTGGAGCAGGGAAAGAGAGCTCCATTTGCAATGGAGGGGACAACCCGTCGCCTACGACCTGCTTCCAAAGATAAAGTTTGAGATCGTGCTGGCAGACGACAAAGTACAGAATGTGATAGATGCCATCATTGAATCGGCTAGGACAGGCGAGCATGGAGATGGCGTGATCTTTGTGTCGGCTGTAGAGCAGGCATACAACATCGCGACGCTGGACAAGGGCGAGAAAGTAATAGTTTGAGCACACTTTTCACCACCGTTTCATTGCTCGCGGCCGTTGGATTGATTTCATCCGGAATTTTCGTAATTTCTCCGGCCACGGCAGCGCTCTACTACTCCAGTCAGACAAACTTTGCAGAGAACTTTGTGCCGGGTGCCAACTATAGGTGGAATCAGGAAAGCATCAAGGCATGCATCTACAAAGACCCAGGGGTGCCAAACTCGTACTATGTCTGGACGAAATTGGCAGTGCAAAAGTGGAGGCAAGCGTTGCGCGAATATACTGGCAGCGAGGATCAATGGTCATTTACGGCAAGGTACGTCAAGTCGCAGTCGGAGCTTGAATCCTGCGACGTCAAGGTGTATATCTTTGAAACTTACAAGGAATTTCCGGGCTATCCATCGCAGTCGGGTGCATACACTTCTGTCAGAAACGACAACGAACAGCTGGATGCCAGGGTATACCTGTCGCCATTTATCCTGCACGGCGACGGCAAAACCGAGCTCGACCTGCCTTCTCATGCATTCAGGAATTCCGCCACGCACGAAATGGGCCATGTCCTGGGCCTAGGACACATGAAGACTGAAAAGGGGTACCTGATGTCGCCACAGTTTGATTTCTTGGAAGAGAAGGAGGAGCATCCGATAACCACCCTTGAACTTCAGGCCCTTACTAGGATCTACGGCGATGAGGGTTTTCAAGGGTTACAGCGCTAGGCTGCCACTAGAAGGCTCTGCTCGATTCTGTAAAGTGCCGTGTTGATGTAGTCATTTGTAATAAGCGAAGGTATCTGTATTTGAAGCGGCTCGGGAAGCATGGAGTTTATCTTCTGGAGCATCTCGCTCCTGCAATCGACGTCTCGCTCGTCTTTGCACTCGTGGATCATTTGCAATACGAAACTGTTTGGTTTCTCCATGGTCGGTATCTCTGACATTGTCCTGCGAATTAATAACGGATTGAGCATTCTGATACTGAATATTGCCACATAAGATTGAAGGGCGTGTGTACATTTATCTGTGCATATTCGCCTGCCCCATCGAGTTGCGCTTCCAGAGAGATCCCTCATGGCACGCAAAATCTCTATATAGGAACTTGGAGGCAGTCTATTACGCAATGAGTCTGGAATGCTATCTGAAGGCAGGCAAGATAGCATCAGAAGTAAGGGAGATGGCGAGAAGAAAGGATCACGTCGGCTCGACCCTCTACGAGGTCTGTGAAACGGTAGAGTCGCAGATAAGGGAGAGAAACGGCTTGCCCGCCTTTCCAGTAAACGTCAGTCTTAATGAAATTGCTGCCCACTATACTGCAGAGCCTAACGACCAGACGACAGTCAAGGAAGGCGACGTGCTCAAGATAGACATTGGTGTGCACATCGACGGCTACATTGCAGATACTGCCGTGACAGTATGCTATGACCCAAAGTACGAAGCCCTGGCAAGGACGGCAGAGAGCGCGCTGGGCGAGGCGGTTAGGATGGCAAGGGCAAATACCAAAGCCAGTGATATTGGGAAGACGATAGAGGCGACGATTACAAAGTTTGGGTTTAGGCCCATCCAGAACCTAAGTGGCCATTCTCTCCAGCAGTACACAGTCCATGCAGGCAAGTCGATCCCAAACATCTGGACAAGGGGATCATCGTTTTCACTTGTTGCAAATGAAGCCTATGCCATAGAGCCGTTTGTCACAACCCGCGACGGCCAAGGAGTGGTCTACGAGGGAAAAGTCCGCAACATTTTTGGAATAAGTTCGCGCAAACCACTGAAAGACAAGGAAGCTGATGAGATGCTCGAAGTAATATGGAGCAGGTACAGGACGCTACCTTTTGCTCTCCGCTGGCTCACGGACAGGTACGACGAAAAGAAGGCAAGGCAGCTGGTGGACACGCTCGTAAAGAAAAAGAACCTGCATGCTTATCCCATTCTGGTTGAAGGTCAGGGCAAAAAAGTTGTGCAGGCAGAGCATACGCTGATTCCCTCTGATTCTGGTACCACTACAGTCATCACGATCTAGGCCTTGTTGCTATTGTTTTTTGTTTCAGGAGGGTACTCGCCATAGATGGCGCCGATAATTGTGTTTGAAGAAGAGCAATTCTTGCATGCTGACGCGGGCTTGAAGACATAGTCTCCATCTTCGAACCTCCTTCTTGATTTTTCACCACATGCCTGGCAGACCTCCTCGGTAAAAATTTCAGGCTTGATTTCCTTCTTTTTCTTGAAAAACAATTTTTCTACTGTGCAACTCCCAGTGTATTTCCGACGCCGATCACGAGGACGGACTGGCCCTTGCTTGTCCTCTCGTCAATTACTGCATACACGATGCCAGTGACCTTATCGAAAGAGTCGGCAATCTCTTTTCGCATTATGGTTATGGCGTCCTGGACCGACTGCTTTACAATTACTGCGTAGACGGGTATGTCTAGCCGGGTGGCGACCTCTTCAATCTGGTACTTTTCCACGCCTATTCCACCTATTGCGGCGCCTATCCCTTCCGCCACGTCTCCAGTCCGCTCCCCTTCCAGTTTGAGCGCTGCGTCAATCATTATTATGGCATCTATCTTGATCCCAAGGTCGCCGGCTAGCCGGTTGATGGCCTCGCCGGGCCTTCCGACCGTTCCAGTCGGCCCTTCCGCCTTTAGCAGGTAAACGGTCCTGCCGTTATAGTCGTCCTGACTCCAGACCGTTTCTTTGGCGGCAAGTTTCTTTTCCTTTCCAAGCATCATCTTGCCGACTATCATCGGCCCGATGCCGTCGCCGATGGGCTGGCCGAACTTGAACGCACCTATGGCCTTTTGGAGGGCCTCGGCTTCTTCCAGCAGGAGGGGCATCACCATCTGCAGCTGTACAAGGACAAACATGCTAGTCGTCCTCTTGCCCATCAGGTAAAAGTGCCTTACCACCTTGTATATCATGTTGAGCGCAGTAGCCGCTTCAAGGATGTTCTCCATCCGGGATACCTCACGATCGTCCGCGCCCTGGCAGAGTCGCTTTACTTCTGAACGCATTCTCTCATCTCTTGTCCTCATGACGTGTTCAAGTTTCCTCACTATCCCGTTCGGATCAAGGTCTACTGGCATGATGGTAAAGTACTCCAGCAGCCTGTCGATTCCAGAACTGGGGTCCGTAGAGGAATTCAGGGATTCCTTGACATAATCGACTGCTTCTTTGCGGGCATTTTCCTTCATCGTCTTTAGTTTGACGAGCGAATGAGAAATTTCATTGAGGATAATGCGCGACTGGAACTTTTGGGCATACATCATAAAGAAAGGGATTACTGCAAATGAGACAATGTAGATCCACATCATCGGGCTGCTTGGGTCAAAGTCGGATCCACCAAAAAGGCCATCTAACTGGGAGAGAAATGGAGAGAATCCGAGCATGTGGCTGCCTTGTTCCAGAAAAATTCAGTCCAGTAAGCTCAATTAAAGGTTACCCATGTATCCAAAATGACTACTGCTTTTTTTGATGGCAATCGCACTGGCATCGAGAAAGCTTGACATCAAACGAGCAATCGTGATTTGGCCCGCAAACATCGTCCATAGGCCACTCTCCCGGGCAATCCCCGTGTCGATCCCGCTTGCAGAAAAATGTCAGCATATGTGTAAATACATCCGGTATATGCCAAAAAGGCGATTTAACGTTTTGTATCAGAGCTGGATGTTGAACAACTGGGGCGCATATATGGATCCGTCTCTCACCCTCTTTACCTTGGCAACTGAAAGGTAGTGGGGCCAGACTGTCACCATTATCGCGCCTTCAGGCACTCCCTCGGGCACTTCAATTACTATAATGTCGTCGGTGTTGACACCGTGTTCTGCCAATTTTTCCTTGGCGACATCCACATGCTCAGCTGGCATTCCGCTGTTGTACACATAAACTTTGCCGGCGTACTCTATTTTCTCAGATGCCATCTTGTGATTGCTTTTGTGTAAAGGCGAGCTGGCAAAAAAAGGTATCTGGCTCAGTCCGTGCTAGAGTCGCCAAATATCAGTTTCATTTCATCAAACGTCAGCTTTTCACCGCTTGACATCTTTTTCAGCGCTGCTTCTTTCAGAGTATTCCAGCGGTCCTGGTATTCCTTGTCCCGCTTTACGCGTTCTTGGATTGCTTCCTGCCGGGCTGCCCGCCTGTCGTCCATCTCCCTCAGCCTCTTGTGACGGCTCTCGGCTGCCTGCATGCGCGACTTTTTGAATGCTATGGCGTTAAGCTGGGTCTCTATCATTTCCAGTTTGGCGCCCGCTTCCCGGACAATGTGGATAACCTTCCGCCTTTCTTCGTAAAGGCTTTCACGTGTATTTATGAGGTTGTCAAGGCTCTCCTTCAACCGCCCGATATTATTGCCATATTCTTCCTTTAATCTGAACAGCCTGTTGACCTGATCCTTCAGCTGGTCATAATTGCCAGACATGGTGCGATACTGATCCTCTTTCTTGTGCATCACCTTTAGCGTGTGAAGCTTTGTGGCTATCTCCTTGGACCTTGCGACGAGCTTGCGCTCTTCGTCCTTTGACAGTTTCTTGGTCTGAATGTCGCGCTCTATCTGCTCCAGAGTCCTCTGCAGGTTGTGCATGTCACTGCGCTCTTTGCGGGATTTTGCCGCCGCACTGCCCACCTTGTCATCAAGTGTCCTCATCTGGTTCTTGGTGTCTATCAGGCTGTTCCTCAGCTCAACAAACTTTGGGTATTCGGCATCCTTTTCCTCGTTAACCTGCTTTAGCTTTGCCCTTACTTCGTCGAGCTTTGTCCTCTCTGCGTCTATCTGTTTCTTTACTCCCTCGAGGTTATCGTTGATTTCGTCAATCTTCTTCTCGCCCTCCTTCTGCTCTTCAAGGACTGATTTCTTGAATTCCTGAAGGGTCTTGAGGTTAGGATCTGACTCTGAGGTCCCCGGATTAGTTGTTGTTGCTGTCAAAGATGCACTGCCACCATTGTCACTGTCTCGTACCACGTTACTTACGGGGTGTTGTACCATCAAAAATATATTTTTTGTCATTCTACAGGCTGTCCGACCTCAAATTTAGCGTCGTTTGTATGATCCTGGTAGCCCTCAGATATTCAACAATGGCAATCCGGACTACATCTTTATAAGACTAAAGTCCGTAAAAAGCCTAAGGATGGATGATTTTGAAAAGGACTTTCCAGATTTTGACTGGAAAAACACGCCAGCATACAAGCATCCAGGCGGCAAGGACTGCCCGTGCCCAAAGCACGAGTACATTCGTGAGCAGATCAATGTTGCAAAGACCGTAAGCGACAACAACAAAGAGATCTCCCCAGAGTACAGACAGAAGGCCCAAGTTACCCTCAAGTTCTGCCCCGACCACTACAACGTGTACTTTAACGAAGTGGTTCCGTCGATGCCTTTCAAGTATCGCTTCATGACGAAGATTGCGCTAAAAATGGGGGCAATCACCGTGCAAAAGCTGACCTACATGCAGTCAGACCAGTGCTTTTACTGCAAGTTTGGCTCGGGTGGCTTTGACAAAAAGGCTGAGCTCCCCCCCATCTAGGATTCAATGAGTGGCCTCGAGTCACGGCTCATATTTTGAAGCGTGACGACACTATTTGAGGAAAAACCTAGCGACAGCAGGTTTCTGATAATTATGGCAAGGTAGGAGAACTTCATGCCAGTCTCCAAGAAATAGCCATCATAGAATGATGCTTCAATCTCGGAGTAGATTTTCAGATCCATGACACTTGCGAGAAAGGAGCCGATATCCATTGCCCGCGCGAATTGCGAGCCAGTCTTTTTTGTGAACCCGAGATCGGTTCTGATAACTTCGCCGTCTTTTACCAGGTAATTTTGGGCCTTGTTGTCAACAAAGGCATGGCCTGCACGGTGCATTTTCCCTGTAAGGGTTCCTGCGCTGAAGACAAGCTGGGGAGCGCCTGCAGAGGCCAGCAGTCGATAGAGATCTCCACCCTCAACAAATTCTTCGACCAGATGCAGTTCTGAAATTTCTATTAATTCCGGAGTTGGAATGCCCATTTCTGCAAGATTGCTCCTCATCGATTCACCCTCATTTTCCATTATTTCCTTGAGGCTTGGTGGCGAAGAAGGATGAGCGAGCAGGACAGAAATGAGCGAGTATACATAGGTGATGAGAAATTCATGGAATTCCTTGGAGGGCTTGTTTCTCTTTACTACGACTTTGCGGCCGTCCCTCTCTTCGACAGATATATTCCTCTGCCAGTTAACGAAGTACAAGCGATATGCATTGGAAGCATGTGTGCGCGCCCTTGATTTAGTTTTGTTGAAGACATCGTCATCATCATTATTGGCGCATGCTCTCAATCAACGCATAATAGCAAGGTTGCATATACCCAGAGATGATGCAGCTGCATGATGGCCACGTAACAGTAAAAAAGTTCTTTACGGCTGCAAATGCATCCAGCTATGACTCGGTAGCGCGGTATGCCACTTTCGGCCAGGATGCAGCCTGGAAGCGCAGGATTGTAGATGAAATGCGCGACAGGCATTTGATTTTGGAACTTGCCTGCGGGACAGGAATCTTGACTTCAATGCTTACAAGAGCAGGCAAGTCCGTCACTGGCCTGGACCTGACTTTTCACTATCTTGCTGAATCCAGAAAAAGGACGGATTTCAATATAGCCCAGGGCACTGCCGAAGCCCTGCCACACAGGGAGGAGCAGTTCGACGCGGTTGTGTCCTCTTATCTTGCCAAGTATGTCGATAGCGGAACTGTGGTGGGAGAGTGCAAGCGGGTGCTGCGTCACGGCGGCACGGTAGTCTTTCACGACTTTTGCTATCCCAGGGATTCTGTCATGCGCAGACTCTGGAAGTCTTATTTTTTGATTTTGCGCTTCTGTGGTATTTTTTCTCCGTCATGGAGAGCTGTCTTCGACGAGCTGGACAACTTTATCGAAAATTCGCGATGGGAGAAGAGGACTCTTGACGCCTTGAACGAATCGGGCTTTACGAATATCTCGATCAAGTACCACACCTTGGGCACTGCGGCGATAATCACCGCGGAGAAACCATGACGACTGAAAAGGAAACCAGGCTAAACGAGTGGTTTGTACCAAAATTTGGGCCTGCTAGATTTCGTGCCTTCGTTGGTCTGCTCTTTCTCCCCTATACCGGCATGTGTGTTTCATTTGCAGTCATTGGTTCACTCGTGGCACCGGATGTCTTGCCGGAAAGAACAGGGGCGATTGCACTCATCTACGCCCTTGCATTGGGTATTTCCGCTCACTCCGCAGACACTGTAGGGTCAAAGAAGGCAAAGCCATGGGGAAACTTTTTTACAAAAAAACAACTGCTTACTTTGGTAGCCGTATCCCTAGTCGCAGCATATTCTATAGGAGCATATTACATCGTATTTTTCACGCCGCTCCTTGCACCTATTGCGGTGCTGGAGGGCTTTTTCTTGTTCGCATACAATTTCGAGCTTTTTGGCGGGCGATTCCACAACGACATATGGTTTTCGATTTCATGGGGGGTCCTTCCTGCCCTGGCCGGCTATGTCATCCAGACCAACTCGGTTAGCGCACTGCCCATCGGAGTCGCCATAGCTTTGGGTGCAGTTAGCTATCTTGAGATCAAGCTATCCCGGCCGTACAAGGAATTAAAGCGCAGGGGTGTCAACGGGCCTCAAGCCAAGAAGCTTGAAACAGGCCTCAAAATTCTGAGCTTGGCGACAATTTCGTCTGCCTTAATCCTTGCCGCAGCTAGGATAATCTTTTCTTAAGCCATGTTATAGCCAATTCATGGTCACAGAGTCTCTAGGAAAGAAGGACTTTGGCAGGGGAATGCTTGCAAAGTTCGGCGAACTTGAAAGAAGGTCAGGCGTGCGGCTCGAGATCCCGCAAAAGATCCTCCTTGCAGAAACCGGTACGCTTGAGCAGGTTCTGAGCATACTTGCAGCGGAAAACATAGAGGTCAAGGTGACGCAGCAGGCAGAACGCGGAGGCATCATATCCAGAAATTCGGCGATAGCCACGTCCTCAGGGCGGGAGCTGGTGAGAGCACAGAGCAAAATCTTTGCGCGCAACCTTCCAAGACAGGTGGTGGATTTGATAAGGGCAAAAGACCGCGGGATAGGAAGCATAATTCAAGGTCTAGAAGTAGAGTCATTTAGAAGGATTACGCAGATAGGCTATGACCCGCGTAGCACGAACCTCTTTAGGAAATATCAGATAAAGATCGCAGGCAAGGTAGCCTTTGAGATTAGAGAGGAGTTCTTGAAGTAAAAGGTGGACAATGGAGGAGATTTGAAACCATGACCTCAGCGCTTTAGGCGAGTTCTGATGGGGAATACGATCAATGGCTAGTTTGCTCCAAGGCTTTTGATGCTCATTCAGTTGGAGGGTAGTCCCAACATTTACCTTGTTCTGGATGAAAGTGCGACCAAAAATCAGAATCATCATCCAAGAGATACCATGTTTGGTTACCGTTGGAGCATGCAATCGATGTCCATCCTATGTCCCAGTCCAGACCTTCAAAATGAACTATCATTTTTATTGGCTCAGATGTTGTAGGAATGAATGTGACTTCGGGAACATTCGAGTCAGTTTCATCCCTCCGGACTGTTACTGTATTATCAGGATAGTCTGCAAAGAAAGCCTGCGCCACAGACGTGTTCTTTGCTTTTTCTATTAGTTCACGGTCTGACGGCGGGGCAGGCGGACCGGTGTCCCAGCAATCGGGAGTCTCTGGTTGCAGATTGTGAATAACGTCACCCCTGACAGTCCACGAGTTCAGCTGTCCAATCCCTATGAGTTCTTTATTCTGGACCCAGCTCACACAGGAAAGCCGCTTTTCTCCAATGGATGGATTAGGATTGCTAAAAGACGTAACATTGACCTGAGTATCAAGGCTTACACGCGCACCCTCTGGAAATGATGAATTTTGGCTGTGGACAATCTCAACTGAACACGGAAAACTGTATTGTTCTAGGCATGTCTGGTCAACGTAATATTTCGAGTCAGGGTATTTTCCAAGAAACGCTTCAGCCTCGGGAGTTTGAGTCACTGGTTCGATGAAGACAGACTCTGGAAGACATTTTGTCATGTGTGGCGGACAAGCTAAGAATGAATACAAGTAATAGCCAAACCATGCGAAGCCAAGGACTACTGCCGATCCGCCGATAAGCAGAACTAGCTTGTATTCTAGTCTCAATTATGCCTGTAGTGAATCTACACTTTATTTGTAAATACTTAACTGGTGACCGAGTGCAGTTATTCGACATCACGACGTCAGCATCCCGTAATTTTGAATTTCAAGTATGGTCTAACTGCCCAAAAATGGTAAGCAGCAAAAATAGCGCCGCCAAATGAACCAACTAGTGAAACTAACAGTAGGTGCAGAGTCACATCAAGATTAGAAAAAGGCGGATCAGAAAGACCGAAATACCAACCAGCGTAGCCGGATGTGCTGAAGGCGAGCACTAGAAGTGAGCCAAGTAATAGACTAACGCTTAATCTAAAGCCAATACGCTTGGCGCAGAAGACGACCCCGCTTATTTTCGCGCATTTCAGGTACAGATTCGGATTCCGCAAACGGCCCAGCTAGAACGCAGAGGAGAATTGATCAATATAAGGCGCAAGGACCTCGAAGCAAGCAAAAATGTATTTCAAACAGCCACGTTTTCGCCAAGATTGAAGCTCTCGAATGGCTGCAAAGACAGGCGCAAAAGCATAGGTGATCAAAATGAAAGCGGTATTACTCGTCGTTACACATGGGTAAATTGGCAGTCGTTTGTCATATTTTGTGATTTATGCAGCAAGATAAGTGTCGGTGACTCTCGCTGCTTATACCGGTTCTCATACAAGTAAGGTTAGCGGTCGCCGGCAGAATTAGAATTTAACAATCGGTATTTAATCTTCTATGGGTTCAAATCGAAGTAGAAAAATAGTAAATATGACCTGAGTGGACCGGGTGGGATTTGAACCCACGACCTCAGCAATGCCAATGCCGTATCCTACCGGACTAGACGACCGGCCCGTCTCGCACCTTTTGGTTCCTGCTAGGATATTAATACGTTGGTTCTATTGAATCCGGGCCCTCCCGCCAACATGATTCATCCGTAGCCATCCTATGACTCGAAATTTGAAGGAAAACAATATTACCGGAGTATGCGTTTTTCTGGTTATTCCAAAGTGGCTCTTGAACAATCAATAGGTGCAGTTATCAAATATCATTCTCCCGGCGACGCCAGCTCGTCGGAGTTCCTCCTCCTGCGTAACCGAAGGGGGTTCTGGGGCTTCCCGCAGGGCCATAAGGAAAAAGGAGAAAGTGAGCTCCAGACTCTTGCAAGAGAGGTGCTTGAAGAGACGGGCATACGCGAACTTGAGGTTCAGTCTTATATTGGGGACATTAGATATTCGTATTTCAAGGGCGATGGCATGAAATCAGAGAAGGAGGTCAGGTTCTACTTTGCAACCACTTCCACCAGGCAGGTCAAAATCTCCAACGAGCATGCGGATTTTCGATGGGTCACTTTGGCAGATGCGCTGGGCATGATTGACCATACCAAGCTAAAACAGATCCTGACAAAGGGCCACCGGAAAGGCCTATACTGACGTTATGGCCCAGTAATGCGTATATCCTTCATCTAGTACACTCTTAGGTGTGTCATCTAGAGAGTGGACACGGAAAGAGGCATTTGAGCGGCGGCTACTAGAGTTACTTGAAGAAAACAACTCTATCATCAAAGAGAACAACGAGCTCATGAGGGACATCAAGGAGATGCTCCGGAAAATAGTGCTCAATACAAGCTAACCACCAATGCGAGTTGGCGTGTCCCAACACAGAAATGAATGATGCAGAGTCTCGACTTTTCTACGGCGGCCAATGCGGCACACAGGAATTCATATGAATCAAAGAGTGCGTAGACCTCCTAATATTTCGGGTCGTATGTAAGCAAGATTGGAAAACAATATTCGCAACGAATATTCGTGCACGATCAATAGTTTTTCGAGTTCTGCAAATGTTGATTGGATAGAAATGGTTTGTAAGTCATCGGCCTTGTAATTTCAAATGATTGTTATCTTAAACTCCCCGTGTTAAACTAATGAGAATAGTAGGATTAGGCTAGGTTGCGCTCACCAACTATGGCTAACCGCCACCGGGACTACCTAAGATGGAACGATGATCAAGTCAATCCCTGCGTCCTCTCTAGAGATCGACTCAGGGTTAATGGTGCCTGACTCTGTTGTGACCTCTAACATTACAGGAACCCACGTGTCCTCATTTGGCACACCGTCAGGAACTACGAAACGAACATTGACAATTTCCTCTCCACCAACCTGAATGGTTACGGGATCACTCGGAACTACAAACTCTGCCATGTCAATCGCGCCCCGGATAATGGTGTTCGTCTTGGCGACCTCAATTCTCTCCTCTTCCGTTGTGGACTCTGCTACTGATTTTGGATAGAGGGTATATCCCGTAGGAGGCACCGCTCTGACTGTAACATAATGTTCAGCTTTGCCACCGCCCAAGTGCTGTATGAGCAGCGGAGCCTCGGCATAACCGCCCTTTTGCAGAGTTATGTTTTGGACTAGAAATTGTGCTTTGACTGCTGAGCCACCGGTCTCTCTAATGAATCTGGCTGTATCCCAAAACTGTAAGACGATGCATCCACAATCCTCCCCATCCTCCTCTTCCCTAATAGCGACAGGATTGATAGCTATCTTGCTGCCATCCGCCTCCGCGGAGTACAGTCCTCGATACACGCTCTTGTTAGCAACTATTTGCCCGCTAAGCATGGCAAACAGTGTGATTAAGAGAATCCCAACTGCCAGACCTGCAATAACAGCAGGAAATACGGAGCTATTTGACATGGTGTGGTTTGGGTAGACTGATGAATCTGAAGGATCTTATTCAGCATTATGCAAGAAATATCGATCTTGAGCTGGCACAATGGAGTGAGGGTGTCTGTGATTAGAGTTTGAAATTGCCGAGGGCACGACTCCTCAGCGATTAACGCCAATGCCATTCCTTCTCTGTCCTATTGCGATCTTAATGGACGTATGATATTAAAGGCATTGCCGAGCCCACAAGATTTGATTAATCAGTCGTTGAATGCGATAACGTCCCTCCGTTCTACCATTCTTAGCTAATACAGTTACCACGTTTACCCAGTGTACAACGGAGCGGTATAGATTTATAGCCTGCAGCCAATGGATAAGGCGATCGTACATAGCATGGTAGCATCTGGTGGTAAACGAGTAGTTCTCACCGCTGACCGCAGCTTGATGACAAATTACCGGGGCAATTTCCTTTATGGTTTTATTGCCTGCGGACCGTACGAGCTCCTACCAGAGTTTGTTTTTGACAAGATATTTTGTCCGAGTGTTGAGACTGATCAGAATACCGGCGGAGTAAAAGTCGCGCAATGCGGCCTGAGGAGAATAGAAGGCGCGCTCTTGAAGGAGTACAGGCGCGATGAAATATTTCTCGCCCACCCAGAGATGCTTGAAAAATGTGTCGGGCCTGAAACAAAGGTTCTAGGCATAAACGTGATGGATCCGCTGGGAATGGCGCCAGTGACGACTACCATGTCGCCGGAAAAATTATCGTACGTCGCCATGAAATTCAAAAAGATGTGCGCATCCATCATCCAGCTCAAGAAAAAATACGACTTTAAGGTTGTGGTGGGCGGCAACGGATCATGGGAGTTAGCCAAGCCAGACAGGATGAAGATACATGGAATTGACACTGTGGTTATTGGTGAAGCCGATGAGCTGGCACTGGATCTTTTCAGGGACCTTGAAGCAGGCGAAGCGCCAGAGCTCTTGCACACGTTTGTCAGGAACATTGAAAATGTCCCAATGATGCAGGGCCCAACGGTCAACTCACTTATTGAAGCAATGCGTGGCTGCGGCCGTGGCTGCGACTTTTGTGATGTCAACAAGAGGTCAAAGAAGGACTTTCCTCTCGAACGTCTCCGAAAGGAAGCCCAGCTTAACCTCGATTACGGCTTTGACTCCATCTGGCTTCAGTCAGATGAAATGCTGCTATATGGCTGCGACAACAAAGATTTCATTCCAAATGCAGATGCAATCACCGAGCTGTGGAGCGGGCTGAAATCCACCGGCGCCCGCTTTGTAGGCACTACCCACATGACGCTTTCTGCAGTAGCATCATCTCCCGATCTCATTAAAGAGATTTCGAGAATTAACGAAATGGACGTGGCAAACGGCCGATGGCTTGCGACCAACCTTGGCGTCGAGACAGTCGCTCCAAGGATGGTCAAGAAGCACCTCGGCGTCAAGACAAAGCCGTACCAGCCAGAAGAATGGGGTGCAGTAGTCAGGGAAGGGTGCAAGGTCCTGAACCAGAACCACTGGTTCCCGGCGCTTACCCTCATCATTGGCTGGCCCGACGAGACACCAGACGAAACCCAGTATACAATTGACCTGATTGAGGATTTCAGGCAGACAGGAATGAGAGGCCTAGTTGCACCTCTCCTGTATCAGGACTTTTCGGAAAAGAATTCAATGCACTTTGGGAACCTCAATGAAGCACAGTTTACGCTGTTCTGGAAATGCTGGGAGCAAAACCTGCGCGTAATCAACGACATCATTCCGATAATAATCCGCAACAAGACGTATGGGCCGGCAATGAAGGTATTCATGGCGGCGCTGATAAAGGCTGGAACGTGGGCTATAATGCGGTATCTCAGGGGGCTTTCAAAGGAGCTCTTTAACGGTCAGGTTCCAGAAGACATTATCGCAAGGTACTCAGGCAGGAGATCGGTGACGGCGACTCCGCCGCCCAAGCTCTAGTTTAGCGCCCCAGACTTGCAATAGCTTCGTCCGCAAGTGTGGCAAGCTTTGGTGTAAGCACGATAAAGTAGTTCCTGTCAGCTCGCTCCACGGAAGGAACCGTCTTGAACTTTTTAGTAGAGACATCGAATTCGACCAGCCCCGGCTCGATATTTCCCTTTGTATAAATCATCATCAAGATTTCCCCTGTCAGCGGCGTCAGAGGGACAATCGAGAACACGTATCCCTTGTACGAGCTGATCGGGAGGACCTGCTTCATGTACGGCGCGACCGATACCATGTAGAGAAAAACATCCTCTATGGTAGCAAATTCCTCGTATTCAAATTTCATCAAGTTCACATTATTCCGGCGATATATATGGCTTTAAAAAGCGCCTAGCCGTATGACTCAAACTTGATGTCGTAACTGCCGTCTTTTCTCTTGTTGCGCTCGGTGACAAAGCCCTTCGGGACAAGGTAATCCAGCGCCCCGTCAACTGTGCCCTGCCATCCGCAGATGTAAAATGACGTATTCTCTGGTGTGACCTTCTCGCCGACCAGCTCTTCAAGGGG
>DATEIL010000179.1:0-20448 GCA_035279085.1 Nitrososphaera sp. | reverse complement strand
CACAACTCCTGCTTCGCCTGCTGGCGCCACATACAGATAGAGAGAGAAAGAAATGGCAGCGAGTTATTATTGGAACAAGACATAATAGTTGTGCCAGCCCAAAATACTCCTGATTCTTGTCTGACAGCAAGGGCTATTATGCATTGCTTGGGGTACCAGAGAAAGCTAGCTATCACGAGATAAAGCACTCGTACAGAAAGCTTGCCAGAAAGTACCACCCAGACAGGAACAGATCTGTCTATGCCGAGGATATGATCAAGCGCATAAACGCAGCCTTTGAAGTGCTCTCTGACCACCAGAAGAGGGCCGAGTATGACAAGGCAGGCTTTTTCTCCGAGCCTTCGTTTGTAGTAGAGGAAGAAGATGAAGTGCAACCTGAACAGGGAGCGGCAGGAAATACCCCTGTTGAATCTGATACGGCTTCATCCGGGTCTGTATCAGAGACTGTCTTTGCAGACTTTTTTGGAGGCCCATATCTGCTGGACACGCCAAAGGGACGGTTCCACATAATCGTTGAGCCATCGCTCTGCATGGCATTTGGCAGCTGCGAGACCCTTGCCCCAAAGGTCTTTTCGGTTGAAAAGAACAAGAGGGTGAACCCAAAGGCAAAGGTGGAATGCGAGACCTGTGCCGAGTATGAAAAAATCCACGCGGCCGCCGCAACATGCCCCACAAAGGCGATCAAGATAATCGACAGGTACACCGGCGAGCAGATGTATCCATAGAAAATTTAAATTGCTGTTGAATCGTGCCGGTACGAGAGAGTAGTAATAATAAATTGAAACTTTACTGCGTTGGCTGCGGCCCCGGGGATCCGGAGCTTGTCACGGTCAAGGCCGCAAACACCATAATGGCAGCAGAAGTAATTTTTGCGCCGACAGCGAGGGAAGGCAAGCCCAGCATCGCGCTTTCAGTTGTTGAAAGGTACGTGGACAAGTCCGCCAGGACTGCCAACCTCGTTTTCCCGATGGTCAAGGACAGAGATGCGCTCAGGGAGTACTGGAAGAAAAACGCCCAGGAAATCGCTGATGCCGTGAGAACGGGAAAGCGAGTCGTCTATCTTACAGTGGGCGACCCCGCGCTATATAGCACCTGGATATACGTGCACAGGGAACTCCAGGCCAATCACAAAGACATTGAAGTCGAAATTATTCCCGGCATAGCATCAATGTTTGCAATTGCGGCAAAGGCCAAGGTCAGCCTTGCAGAGGGAGAAGAGACCCTCGCAATAGTTCCGGCATGCTATGATATCGAGCGAGTGAGAAAGGCATCTGAGGCATGCGACACCGTCATATTCCTCAAGGACGGCCGCTACTTTGACAGAACGATTGAAACCCTCGGCCAATCCGGCTTTCCGAAAGACGCGCCGATTGCCATAGCGCAGGACGTCTCAGCGGAGGAAAAGGAGATACTTGAAGTGAAGAAGCTGTCTGAATACCTTGGCAAGAAAGGGCCGGCGGAAAAGTACTTTTCGATAATGGTGGCGAAAAAAAATATCCGAGAATAGTAGCAGTAGTAGTAATAACAAGAAGACAGCTGTTGTCTATTTCGTTGGTTCAGGTCCAGGGGATCCGGAGCTAATCACCCTCAAGGCCAAGAGGCTTGTTGAAACCGCAGATGTCATCATCTACTCTGGGTCTCTTTTGAACCCAAAGATTCTAGAGTATGCCAGAAAGGACGCCGAGCTCTATGATGCGGCGGTAATCGACAGAGTCAAGATTTACGAGGTGCTGCGGGACACTGCGAAAAAAGGCAGACTTGCGATAAGATTCCACGACGGCGATCCAGCACTTTTCAGCACGATCAGGGAGCAGATAGACCAGCTAGAGTCCGACGGGATCCGGTGCATAGTTGTTCCCGGAGTCACTGCAATCCTGGGCGCTGCGGCAGACCTAAAGCTTGAGCTGACCCTGCCAGGAGTCACACAGTCGCTCATAATCACCAGGGCAGAATTTCGCACGCCGGTGCCCCCGAGGGAGTCCATCCAGGAGCTTGCGCGGCACGGCTGTACCATGGCCTTTTACCTGAGCGTCCACCTGATAGGCGACGTGGTGACAGAGCTGCTAAAGGGAGGCGTCTACACTGAAAAGACGCCGGCGGCAGTCGTATACAGGGCGACATGGGAAGACGAGAGGATAATCAAGGGCACGCTGGGCGACATTGAGAGCAAGACCAAGGAGGCAAGAATAATCAAGACTGCGCTCATAATAGTCGGCGAGGTAATTGCACCGGCAAAATACGAGTATTCAAAAGTATACGACGCGGCATTTACTCATGGATATAGAAGGGGAGTAAAAAAAGAAGAAAAGGGGTAGGGTTTTCTTTTACGCTCTTCTCGCCCACATGCTTACTACCGTCGTGCTGATGCCAGCGCCTGCCGCGCCACTTATCGTGGCAAAGACGATGGCCTGATCCAGCACTATTGTCGGCAGCCAAGCTGCTATCAACGGCGAGGCTAGGAACGCCAGGAACCCTATTGCAAATCCTACCGTTCCAAAGATTGCCAGTATTGTTGTCCTTGATGCCATTTCTATTCTATCACACTACCACTACTACTACTTCTACTGCTGACTTTCCGGGTCGGAGATCCTTACTCCCCCGGAATTGGGTATTGACGGGAACCTGTCAGTCACTTTCTGCTCTGCAACCGCTGATGCCTCCATCATTATCTGGTCGATGTCGCCGCCAGAACCGGTGTTGACTTCGATTCCCAGTCCGCCGCTGCTCTGCATTGATTCCATCATTATGCCTCCAAGCAGGTTCTGCATGTTGTTAATCTCTGCGTCTGCTCCCGGTACGAACCTGCCAAGGCTCGGCTTGAGGCTCTTTATAGTAGTCATTGCGGGCCCAAGTGCAACCATCGCGTCACCAAGCTCATGTATCGTTGAAAGTCTCATTGATACCTGTTCCAGCGCCATCTTGGCCTGACCGAGCGTCTTTGATATCTTGCGTACTTCAGCAAGCTCGTTTGAGAGCACTTTAGCGCTATCGGCGTCGTGCCTCTGCATAGAATCGACCACCCTGCGGAAGAGAGATGCGTCCCTCTCGTTCAGCTTCATGATCATGGTATCTAACTTTGAAGTCTGCAACTGTAGCTTGTTGACCGCAGTCTCGATCCTCGGCTTGAGCGGGCTCTGGGGCGCAAGTGCTTCCTTGAGCCTGTCGCTGGCGCCAGATCGGCTATGGTTGCTCCAGTTCTTGTCAAAACCGGTCATGCGCATGTCTGCATGGATTTGCTATTAATCGCGGGTGTGCAATCCGGTGAACTATGGGGTAAAGAAATAAGCTGCTACGTAGTCCTGCAGACTTCTTTAGTTGCGATTATTTGAGTGGGAGCCGCATTACTTCCTTCATGCCGACTGACCCCCAGGCTCCCATACCCCGTCCTCCGCTGCCTCCACCGCCAGACGGATTTGGTCCAGTAACCTGGCTGACCACAATCTCAGTCGGAGCCATTGGCGGCCATATCATGGCGACGTACTCTCCTGCCTCACCAGCCTTCTCAAGGGACGCCGGCTGCATGTTTTCCTTCTTGAAACCGCCGTTGTTGGCAAGCTTGTCCTTGACTGTGTCCATCAGTTGTCGCTGCCCGTGAACTATGAGGTAGATCTTTTTTGTGGCGTCGATCTGAGACATGATAATATACATCGTGCATAGGGCTATAAGCTCGATAAATGTCTTGTTGTAAGAAGGCCGCCTGTGATAGTCGCCGATTCGTACATGGCAATGGTCCTACCAGACGATACCTCAAATAGGATAGTGGATTTTATCTCAGGCAAGAGGGGCTTTCCATTTGTTGGCAAGGATGAATTGATGTGCCTTATGTACCTGTACGGCAAGGATGGCAGGGTGAACGACGGAAACGAGGCGGAAGAGGCATCAGGGCTTGCCCAGAGGACTGCCGCCCAGCTGGGTCAGGAAATCGACATCTACCATAACAGCTCCGCCGGCAAGTTGGATGCTGAATACATCAGGAGCAAGTACGTCAACCGGCAACTGCAGCTCGCAGTTGAAAGAAAGGATCCGGCGAGAATATCGGGTGACCCGGCGATACTGTCCGACTGCTTTGCTCAGCACATGGCCTATTACAAGCAACTGGATTATTTCTTTGAACTGTACGGCCCCCTGAAGGAAGGAGAGCTGACGTCTGATATCCGCCCTGCGCTGATGGGGAGGATGGTGATGGTCTGCTACAACAGGAAAGGCGCGGAGGATATTGGGCTGTCACATCCGCTGATACCGGCCTATGTATGGTTCAGGGATCAGGCAGGGGCAAAGCCGTAATAATACGGCACCTGGGTCAGCTCCTCCTGCGGCATCTGGATTATTGATATCAGGTGGCCATCAGGATCCTTGATTATTGCATGCTTGCCAAACGATTCCTCTTTCGGCTTTTTATAGAAATTTACCTTTTTCCTCTTTAGCCCGTTGCAGACATCGTCAAAGTCGCTCACGCTAAAACCTATGAGCATGCTGTTGTTCTTTGGGAATCTCTTCTTTTTTGCAGGGTGCAGTGCAATGACTGTTCCCCTCTCTGAAAACTCGACCCAGTCCTTTGATTTTTCCTTGAGCGGCATCTTTAGCGTGTCGCGGTAGAATTTCACAGACCTGTTCATATCCGAGACAAGGAGGATGACGGCACCGATTCGGCTGAACATAAAAAGATAATCGCTTCGGCAGAATATAACGACTGCTGCATGGACAGGAACTACTATTGCAACAATGTATTTGAAGCGATTCGCAGGAGGAGGGAGCAATTACGCTTTTATCTATTCCCTTTCGAACCAACCATTGAGCCAGTTGCGCTGCTGACTTGGCTTGTCATAGTAAGGCGGCTGCCCTATTGGGAACCCATAGTCGCCAGAGAAAAACGGCGGCAGGTGCAGCTGATGTGCGCCAACCTAAAAATAACTAGAAGGGACTTAACATGTCCCAGTTGCAATCCGCTCCCATCGTCAGGTTCTCCGAATTCATGGGGATAGGGTATTTTGGCGACTCAAAGCAGCATGTAGTCGCGCCGATCTTTGACCAGCGCCACAACGCAGAGAGCGCGTGGGCAAAGGTTACAGAGAGCCAGCGGCAAAAGGTCCCTGCATTCCATGCAGTGTTTGTCGAGCACTCTGCAAAATACGAATTTGTGGCGTACCCCGTGGAACTTGCGCCCGACAGGATAAACTATGCCCTCTTTAGGTCATTTTCGAGTCTTGACAGCATGCACAAGTTCCGCGACAGCTACAACGGCAAGACTTACCTAAAGTTTGGGTGGCACGACCTGACCCGGCCCCAAAAGTTTGATGTTCTTGCGCAATACGCCAGGATAGACTCAGTTGAGTTCCTAAAAGCCGAGCAGGTGGCAAAGGACTCCATTTTGGAGCAGGTCAGAAAAAACCAGTAGAGGTCCCCTCCGTATTATTGTGCTGATGGCTTTAGCCTGATGGAAATCTCTATCCGGCGGAATGTATTTTCAACTCCGCGAATTGGGATTGCCATGCTCCTGAGCGCAACGACAATTCTATCATATATTCTGGCGACTGGATTGCGATACCTATTACCTAGCGCGTGTGCGGGCCTTTCAAATTGCTGGTGCAGCCTGTCGTATGTGAGTCCCTTTACATAGCTGGGTGCGTGGCCGATGCTTCGCACCCTGCCGCCGACGACGCTGTTGACGATGTTTATCTGTCCAAGGAGTGACATCGTCAAAAATCGCACGGGTACGGTTATTGTAGCGGTCAGCTTAACTTTGTTATCACGCAGCTCAATTTTCCTTCCGGGCCAGACGATGCTGGTATTACTGCTATTACTAAGAGCTTCCCTTCACTCTCTCTACCACGACATTAAAGTCATTGAGAGGAACTATTTTGACAGTGCTGGTTGACGAGATGCCCACTTCGATGCAGAAGGACTCGATGTCATGAGCGTTTTCTGCCTCCACTATGAGCACCCACTGGTGCTCGAGGACAGACATGTAAAACCCGTGGAGCTTGGTAATCCTGTGCTTTGAGAGGCTTGACTGAAGCTTTTCATCGATTCCAATGAATTTCTTCCTGCTGTCCGGATTGTTGAGGGGACATGATTCCGGGCTGTGGAATGCAAATACTCCAAATAGTCGAGACATATATCTGGTGCTGGAAGAGCCGTGTGGGATATTAAAAGATGATGAGAGCAAGCGAGTCAGCCAGCAGCTGGATGCTCTCTAGTCGGTCTTGTATTTCCTCAGAAAGTCCAAGAACTCGAGGTACGTTTCGAACCGAAAGTACTTCATCAAGCCGTCAATCTCGCCATCGCTGTATTCCGGGTGGCAGTACTTGATGCGCTCGGTATTTTTTATCAAGAGCAGTTCGCAATCACCTGCATCGCTAAAAAGACTTGGTGTGTAGGTAAACTGCACTTGTTATCAACAATTTTGTGAGATTGTTCCACCATCGTCGAAGAATCACGCGAAAATGCGCATTAGAGCGGCCGCCAGCGCGATGCCGATGGCTACAATCACTGCTGCTTTGATACTCAACAAGAGTGTGTCGCTCTCGCATCAGGGAATGCCCTTCTTAAGTGTTGCACCTCAAGTTCTGTTAACACTGTTGTCAGAAAAATATGCAAAAATTTCAAGAACGTGTACATTTATTTTACATCCAGTGCCGGGAATAGCAGTTGACGAGCAACCCTGTGGCAGTCTTTGACTCGGGGATCGGGTCGCTTTCGGTGATACGGGAGCTGCGGAGGGAGGTGCCGGCCGAAGACCTGCTCTACTTTGCCGACAGGGCACACTTTCCCTATGGAGGCAAATCGCATGGCGAGCTCAGAGAGATTATCGTAAATACCATCAACTACCTGAAGCGGTACAAGCCAAAGGTCGTAGTCGTCGCGTCAAACACGCCGTCGGTGCAAGTCCTTGACGAAGTCAGGCGCACCGTGCAGGACGTGTCGATAATTGGAGTCAGGCCGCCTCTCAAAGAAGCCTCCCGGCTGACAAGGAAAAAACACATCGGCATAATGGCGACCGGAGGAACAATCAGGAGCAAGGAACTCGAGAACCAGATACGGAGGGAGGTGCCGCAGCACATCCTTGTGACAAAGTTTGACGCCTCCCCCATAGTGGAGCTTATCGAGCATGGTGTGCACCTTGACAACGAGCGCCGCACGTTTGACGTAATATCCAGGGTGCTTGGCGACAGCGTCGACGAAAAAATTGACGTCATAACCCTGTCAAGCACCCATCTGCCATTTGTAAAAAAGTACCTGAACGCGCTGCTGCCGACTGTGAGGTTTGTAGACCCGGCACAAACAGTCTCCAAGGATGTGCGCAAGTTCCTTGCATTTTACAGGATGGCCAAAAAGAGCGGAAGCGGCAGGCTCCAGATCATGGTCTCTGACGGCAAGCGGGAGTTTGAAAGATCAATCCGGGCGATGGGGATAAGGGAGCCCATTGAAGAGGTATTTCTGACTTTTTAGCTGGCGAGGTATCACTCAAGTGACACATTCTAAATATATGGAGAGTCTGTTAATCCGTATTTGACACCTATTACATAGAGCTGATGATGCCAGATGGGACTCCAGACCAATATTGACAGGGGAGGCAAGGCCGTCATGGAAACCTTCCTGCAGCTTAGCAGGATATACTCCTTCTATGAAAAGCACCTAGAGTCGGAAATTGTAAAACAGCCCCTGCCAAATCATGTCGCAATAGTCCTTGACGGGAACAGGAGGTGGGCCAAGTACAACCTGTTTGACATAGGGAGAGGTCACACCCACGGGGCGGACAAGGCCGAGGAGCTCCTCAACTGGATCCACGACATGGGTATCAAGATAACGACCCTCTACATCCTCTCGACGGAGAACCTCGAGCGGAAAGACGAGGAACTGGAGAACATCTACAAGCTCTTGGAGATAAAGCTTCAAAGGCTGTACGACGACGAGCGCGTGCACAGGCGCCAAATGAAAATCAAGGCCATTGGCGAAACGCAGTTGCTTCCGCAAAAGCTCCAGGAGATCCTGACAAAGCTGGAAGAGTCAACCGCCGAATATAACACGATGTTTTTGAACATTGCAATCGCCTACGGCGGCCAGAAGGAGCTGGTCGACGCAGTCAGGAAAATCGCCCAGCTAGTAAAGCAGGGCGCCATAAATGCCGAAGAAATTGACGCCAAGACCATAGAGTCGCACCTTTATACTTCCCACCTTCCGCAGCCCTCACCTGACCTCATACTCAGGACCTCCGGCGAAAAGAGGCTCTCCGGCTTTTTGATATGGCAGAGCGCCTACTCTGAGCTGATGTTCATGGACGTGTTCTGGCCGGAATTTCGCAAAATAGACCTGATGAGGGCGATAAGGACGTACCAGCGTAGGATCCGCAGATACGGGAAATAAACTAGTAGTCGTAATAATATAATAGAATTAGTGCTTTTTTCTCATCCGCGCCTTGAGCCGGGTGTTGTGTGGCTTTGTGCGCAGAACCAGCCGGCAGCAGGGGCACTTTGCACCCGGCCACGACAGAAAAAGTTCGCATTCATTGCAGCGCTTGTGGCCGTTGCCATAATGACCTCCATGCTCTTCCCTGGCGGCTTTATACTGCGTGCAGAGCCCCCTGCAAGGCACGTTCAGGTATTGTCGCGCTAGTATTTTCCTTTTTCTGTACTCTAGCAAAAAAACAAGAAAGGACCTGATAACGATGGTGCCGGTTATGATGATAAAAAATTAAGAAAAAGAAGAGAAAGAGAGCCTGTGTGTTGGCGCCAAAAAAATTGGCTGTTGGCTTTCTTTGTGCACTACTACTACCACTACTACACTATCTCGATGGATCCTTCAAGATCCAGATCCCACTGGCTGAAGGAGTTCCTTGCAGGCCCGCTGTTGCCTTCGAACACCAGGTCAATCGAGTCGCCCGAAGTCATTGGGAACTCGGCGTCTTCGTCGGCAGTCCCGCGGAGCTTTAGCTTGTAGATGTTGCCGTCATCGTCGCTCACAAATGCGCCGATTCTCATCGCATTGTGGCTCACCGAATACAGGGCATAGCCCAGCTCGACAGTGTAAGTTTCGTCATCCACTTCGATTGTGCCATTGAGCACGTTCAAAAGTACAAGCGCAGTGTTTGACTTCCAGACACCCATGTTGATGCTGACATCGACCGTCGAGTCCCCCATCACTTCTAGCATGGTATTTGTTGAATTAGTAGTGGTGCTGGTTGAGTTTGATGCAGTAGAGTTCACCATGCTTTCACTCAGCTCATCCTCTCTGTCAGCGTCGTCGTCAATGTGTCGGCTGGCAATGCCTGTTGCATTAATGACGTAGATCCATCCTGGCATATAGTCACCGGTGCTGGCAGGGTTGGCATTGATGCGTCGTCTGTGCTCTTCAGGTGCGTTGATTCTGGAGACGATTTCCTTTCTCTTTTCCTTGCGCTTTTCTTCAACATCGTCATCATCGCCGTCCTGTGCGACGGTAAAGTCATCAAATGATGAAATTTCCTCTCCACCTGATGCTATCTTGCATCCGCTGTACGTGCCATCTGCTAGGTCAATTTCCGCCTTGAACTTGGCTTCACCATCTTCGACTGTAAGCGAGTCTTCGATTGTCATATTGACATCCGGCTCGTCGCAAGTAAACTGGACATCGTATGTTCCATCAGTCATGTTGGTGTCCATCTCGACTTCCAGTTCAATGCCGCTGTCCTCGGCCTCTATGTGGGTCCTGCGCTCGTGACCTCTGCCTCTTTCCTCATGATCGCTTTCGTCCTCGTCATCATCATCTCCAGCGCCTCTGCCATTCCCGCGGTCTGTTGCTCTATCATCTTCGTCGTCGCCATCTGCTTCCTCTGCGCTTGCGATGACCATAAAGTCCTGGAGGTCAACCGTTTCATCGCCAATGGCGACCATGCAACCTTGGTAAGATGTTCCATTTACTAGTGCCAAATCGGCCTTGAACTCCCCGTCACCGTCTTGTACCACAAGTGCGTCGTCAAAATCCATGTCAAGGTCCGGCGCGTCGCAGGTTAGTGAAACAGCGTGCTCACCATCAGAGAGGTCACCGTCTTCTGTTTCAACTTCCAGTTCGGCTTCCACCGAATTGGCATTGTTGTCATCATTATCATCTTCAACTTCATCGTCAATCTGAAGCTCCACTCTGCTGTGCTCGCCAAATGTAGCCTCTACGCTGTACTCATCGCTATCATCCTCGAGATCCTCATGTTCTTGACGATCGGAATTGCCGTGGTCATTGTCGTCACCATCCTCCGCAAAGGCGCTAAAGCCGGCAAAATAATTCGGATTTGCGCCGCTGACTGCAGAGAACAGCAGTGTGAACGCTGCAATCGCAACGAGCAATTGCCGTAAGTTATCCATTGAAGTAACGGACATGATTTTTTGATATAAATCAGCTGGAAAAAACCTCTATATGTACACCTAGCTACACTGCGGATCTTAAAACATGAGAGGGAAGGGTGTCCCTAGTTGGATACGGTGACCTTGGACGTGGACACTGGCGATAGCACCACCGGGTTCAAAAGATCCGATACCAAAAATGTCCTGATGTCATAAGTACCTGGATCTCGCGGAATCCAGGACATGCCGACTCCGATCTTGCTTGAAGGATGCACATCGCCGGTCTGCCATCCCAAGGACACTGTCACTCCGTCAGCATCCCGCACTTCCATTATCGCCACAAATGGAACCTCGTTTCTCTCAAAGGAGCTTGTCACCTCAGTCATCAGCGTGGCCTGCTGGCCTACTGCGAGCTGGCTTGAATTGCCTGGGGATTCCATCAATGTGGCCGCAGGCTGTGACAGGGCAAGTGATCCATTGTCAGGAATGGCCCCGATTGTCATTACAAAATTGAACCTCTTTACTTCCTGGAATGCGGTAAAGTCCTGCGGGAATTCATCGGTATATTGGACGGTGACTTCTTCATTTCCATCCTTGACCAGTATGGAATTTCCCTGTGTCTCAAGCGATGTCGTAAAAGTCAACCTGAAAACTCCTGTGCTTCTCCCGGTTTCAACTGCCGAGAACTGCCGGCCAGCAGGATCGCTTTCTGAATATACCCGCAAGTCATGAAGCGTGTCGGCCACATCAGGGTCGCGGTTGGCATCAGGGTCGTAAATGTCGACTGTGATCCTGTCGCCGGCAAAATAAGTGCTCTTGTCAGTCGTGAATTCAGGGTTCCAGCTTCTGATTTCAAATACATACTCTACCAGACCGGATCTGCCGTCTGCGCCCAGGTTGTCTTCGTATTGCACCAAAAGCGTGTCACCGGGGCAGGCCCCGACGCTCGGGTTGGATCCTCCTTCTGCTGCGAACCTCGGGTCAGCCAGCAGGTCCAGCCTGCATGCGCGCTCGTCGGTTTCAAGTTGGATGCTGAATTCAAAGAGACCCGTGCTCGGACCCGTCTCGACAATGTCCGGGTGAACCTCATCAATCTCGTCCCTGCTTGTCCTGAACACGACGAATTCTGGTTCTTCATAGCGGTCCACTCCTCGCGGGTTGGCATTGAGATCCCAGTCTGAAATGACAACTCGCACGGTGTCTGACGGGCCAACAATGCGCTCCTGCGCTGCCGCATGGTTTCCTGCCATGCTCACGGAAAATAATGATAATGATAACAACAATTGTAAAGCCAGGAGCGATGCAAAGTGACGCATGCAATTTTTGTTTCTCCCAAGGCTTATGAAAGTCTTTCCGGGGAGATGCTGAAGGATGATGTTGTCCTTCTTGTCGTTGTCGTTGTTGTTGCCGCGGTGTTCCATTTTCAGACCAAAGCTTATTAATAGAATTCCGCATGACAGGATTTGTCGTTTTGGAGCGCCAGTACCTGATTTTCATCGCAGCCGCCGGAGCAGGCTTTGCAGCGCTTATCATAGTAGGCCTATTCTTCAACCCTCTGCAGGCTGCAGAGGGTCCGAAGTCGGATAGTGGAGTCATTGAGGCCAGAACAGGCAGGACTGCCTACGTGCACTATTCCTCAGGCGTCATCGGGCTGGTGCAAAAGCTTCCCGACAAGAACAGCGTGAGGATCGAGGCTCCATCTGAGATTCTCAACACCAACCTGGCGGGACTGAGAGGCGAATTGAGGTACACGGACATGACCATCAAGTACGTCGAAAACGGGAGAGTAAAGGAAATCAACGAAAAAGACTTCAAGACAGTGCAGTACAGGTTTCTGCCGGATGCAGGTAATGTGACTACATACACGTACAAAAACGTCCAGTTCAATCTCCAGGCTACCAACGCCGAGCTGATTGCGTCGTTTGTCCCGCTCGCTACCGCACAGGTGGGCCAAGAATATCCCGTGAAAATGGTGTTGGAAGGGGGAACAGTCGACTTTGGAATCGACCCCAAGATAGTTAAAGTGGTGCAGTAGCTTGGCTAGAGCTTTGCAAAAGGCGCGGGACGGCGCTTGTGCGAGCTGTTCTCAATCATTTCGTTAACCTTCTCGACTAGGGCCAGAGGGATCCCCAACTTTTTAGCCGCCTGCTTTGGCGTCTTTTTTCTATCAACTAGCATCGCAAGTATTGGGTCCAGCTGGTCGTAGCTCATGCCGATTTCGTCCTCTGCAATATGGTTCTTCCACAGCCGCGGGCTGCTTTTCTTTTCAATTATTGACGCAGGGATATCCAGATCTGACGCGAGTCTTCGGACTTGGGTCTTGTAAAGCCCTGCTATCGGAAGCATGTCGGCTGCGCCATCGCCATATTTCGTAAAATAGCCCAGGAATTTTTCAGACTTGTCAGATGTTCCTGCCACAAGGTAGCCATTGAGGGCAGCATGGTAATAGAGGATGTTCGTGCGGATCCGGGCAGTCAGGTTACCCGCTGCCCTCTCATTGTCCGGCAAGACTTGGCGATAGGCTTCAATTATAGGCTCCAGCCTTATGATATCGTATCGTACCTTCAGCTCCTTCGCAAGGTCGATGGCATCATTTACATCCTGCTCAGGAGTGGCGACGGCAGGCATCACCAGTCCGTACACCTTTTCCGGTCCAAGGGCATTTACGGCGAGCTTTAGCACCACGGAGGAGTCAAGGCCCCCGCTGAGACCCATTACAAGCCCCTTTGCAGAGCTTGCCGACACGTACTTGCGGATAAAATGTTGTATCTTTTTTGATGTTCTTGCAGGATCGATGGCTGGACTGGAAGCCAATGGAAGATTCTTGCATATACTGCGCTATTAATTAATATCATTTTTCGCACTGATGACAAAAAAAGAAAGGATAGCGTAGTCCCTGAGGCAGGAGCCACTGCTCGCTGCCGGATTAGCCAGCTAGCGTAGCCTAGCCTATCACGGTCTGGATGTCGCCGACTGCCACATAGCCTGAACCGTAAAAGAACACCAGCACCTGGTAGCTGCCCGACACCGTAGCTGGGCCGATCGGCACTGATATTGGCTGCATGTCCATTTCCAAGTCAGAGGCTTCAACCTGTCCCAAGGCCAGAATTCTGCCGTTCTGCATTACCGCTATGGAAACGTCTCCTGATGTCCTCGTAGTGACTTTCCTCATGTACGTATCGATGCCCGATATTCTAGCCGTGCCATCTTCTTCTACAATCCTTGAGCTGTTTGCTATCAGGTAGCCGGGGGGAAGGCCATCAGCTACGGGTTCAACAGGGGGCACTTCTGGCGGTGCAACGACGGGAGGGGCTGCCGGCTCCGGAGACGCAGGCTTGTCTGGCTCTTCCGCTATTTCTTCAGCCAGCGGATCGATTTCCCTGACGCTGAGGTACTCGAAGTCCCAGCCAATGTCGTCGGTGCGGAAGCCCACAATATTCTGGGAGTCAGTGCCTCCGGGTGAGGTTAGGATTTCGTCCCTTGCCCTGCCGCATGAACTGTTAAAGTCGCTGTTGTCCGTGGCCCATCCTCCTCTGTCTTCGACCACAGATGCCAGCTTCCAGTTGTTTGCTACAGCCAGATTGCCGTCTGAATCAGTGACATCGTCGTCGATGTAAGATTCAAGCCTAACGTAGGTACTGCCATCATCTTCATCTACAAAGTTGTAAGTCACGGCCTTGAAGCCAACCCACCTATTTACCAGAGGAGTGTCCGTTGCTTGCATTTCACCCCTGTTTTCTGCATAGGCCGGATGGGTGATCTCTTTGGTCCACGCAGCAGTGCCATCGCCGTAAAGCCTTGCCTTGTAGGCGCTTCCCTCGCACTGATCGCTGTCGGTGTGATGGCCCCCTCTTGAATAGAGCTGAAGGAGTTCGGTCGAGCCGCTATCAATCTTTGCATAGGCGGTGATCTCGACGTTAAGCCATTTTTCGTTCGCCTGCGACCAGGCTTCCATCCTTACCTGGTCGGCAGAGACATGCCACGAATTGCCGTCGCTTGAGAACCTGACATTGTCAAGGTTTTTGAATTGTGAATCGCTCCTAGGATCAGCCATGTCCACATACCATTCCTGTCCTCCATCTTTGGTTGGGTAGATTTCCTGTATGCCAAAATTGTCGGTCTCTTCACCCATTGCGGCATTATTGCTATAGGCCGCTGTAAAGAGGGCAAGTGATGCCATTGCTATTAACATGGCTACCCCCAATTCTTTTACTAGCACATTTTTCTAGGCAAGTTGCATAGAATATTAAAGGTAGGGTGCTCCAGTAGATTGTTTATTGGAACTATTTCTGTAGAGTCAAGCCTGATTCAAGTAGGGTATGCTAACTATTTGCCTCTAATCGTACCACAGTGGCATAGTCAGTGGCTCTGATAATAGCCAAGGATTTTCAAGATCCGTTATAAGTAGTATCTGCACTGAATATGTTCCTTTTGTCAAATTATTCCAGTCCAAGGAGGCGACAGAAGTTCCATTTGATTGCAAGGACGCTTTTTGCCAGCCCAAATACTGAACGACGCCAATATCATCTTTCGCTTGGATGATCATGACATAATCTTGGGCGTCTGAGTAGCTGTTTCTCAAACTAGTGGAGATAGTTGCGTTACCGGATTCAGATATGTCAACAGATGGAATTCCGATCTCCATCCTCGATGAGATATTACTCTCAAGGTCACTTCCTGAATCGCTATGATCATTCATGATTATCGCCGCGACAACAGGTGATAGAGAGTCGACTTGTCCGGTTACGGTATTTGAGGCAATATCGACACTCTTTGTTTTATCTTCCCAGTGACCGGTATCTGAATTAAAATGAAGGAATCTCACTTCATTTTCCCTATCAGTCAATGAAACTAGGCTCTCGTCATACGGGATCGTGATAGCAACGATGCCGTCGAACTGAACAGAAGAGCCGTCTATATCAAACACTTTACCAGCTGTAGAATACACTGTATCTCCAACTGCCATCGTTCCATGTTCAGGGTTGTCTGGTGTTTGAGGAATGAGCATGTCAAAAATGTCTTCGTAAGCTGCCAGTTCATTCATGTTGACCCTTAGCTGCGTGCTGCTGCCGTGTACGTTTTCGAAGTTGATCGTTACTGTGCCAGAGTCTGTCTTGATAGAAGTATTTACATTCGTTCCCACAGGTGGAGACGATATAGCACTTGAGCGAGGAGTTGAGCCACCATGATTTCTGTCAGAGTTCTCTTCGCCTAGGACGGTTGCAGTGGTATCAAGCAGGATTCCTGTGCCTGGCCTTGGCAGACCGCCACCGCCACCGCCACCAGTCGGAAAACTGTCCGATACAGCAATTGCGAATTTTGTAAATAGATCAGAAACCCCTGTGACAGAACTGGTAGATGTGTCGGCATCGGTTGTAATATCCTGCCAGGTTGGCTCCAACAATGTATCATTCATGTACACGAGTATGAAGGGAATGGCTAGACCCTCGATATTGACATCGGAATACGACATTGTAACAACCATTCTATCTGCTTCTAGGGCTCCATCAAGAAATTCTAGCTCATATTGAGTTCCAATTGATTGCCAAGCTACGCCGGTAATATTGAAACGAGAGAGCTGAAGGATCCCCGACTCCTTAACTCCCTCAAATACAACCTCGAAACGTGGATATGGCATGGTGTATGCGGCATTAATCTTATCTCCACCTTGGTATTCAAGTTCGGCATTGGATTCAGAAGAGCTTCTCTTATTCAAGTTGAATGTGCCTGCAAATATGCCTGTATCTTTACCCGTTTCAGACAAGGTAATATTGATACCACTCCGGTCGCTGGTTGAGCTTACCTCTGCATTAACGACATCAATTGCTAGCCTGTCAAGGTTGGCCGTTGGATCATTGACTGTCAAGATTGGTGATGATCCGGGCTCGTATTTCGAAGAGTCAAACTCGACTGTTCGTTTTACATCCGGAAAAAATACCACCTGCTGATCACTACCAACGTAGAGTTGCTGCCTGGCAGATCCAGAGGGTTGCTGTTCATGCACTGCGATTCCGACTATGAAGTTGCTGAAGGAGGACGTAAGTCCAGTGACCTCTTTTGAATACTCATCTCTAGATTCAGTAATGTCTACTATTCCTGAGATAGTCTCGTGAAAGATATCTATTTCACTGACAATATGTTCCGCTGGAATTTGCTTAGCCGCAAATGAAATTTTTATGTGAGCGTTCGATTCGCTACCAAGCTCGGCTGATGAAGATATTGTCAGGCAGAGGCCAATTGAGATAAACCGCTGATCTTTGGGTTCCTCCCCGCATTGAGTAACATAGATTGTGCCTTCTGAAATAACATCGTCGAATTCTATCGTCGTGTTAAAACCGGTAAGTGTTACTTCAGAGGGAGATCCCTCTGGAACATGAAACTGTGACGCCGTCGGTGGTACGGTATCAAAAGTTCCCACATCGCTATCGGAAGGATGGTACTCGGAACTCCCGTCAAAATGCGCCTGTATAGTCCAAAGACTGCCGGTTGAGTTTGGCGATATTCCAAGTGCTTGAAAAGTGCCGTCCGAACCTGTAGTAGCAGAGTGGATATCAGAGCCTCCGGTACCTGAGAATGTTACTTCCATCGACCCTACGCCCTCTCCGTTTTCCATATCGACCAACTCGCCGGCGACCCTTACTTCAGTACCTTGGATACCGCTCCCAGTATGCGTTAGGACAAGGGAAGTTGCTCGCTTGGCAACAGTGATAATCTCAGGATTGCTTGTACCGTCCTCGGTTCCATCATCCCGGACCAGCTTTGCCAGTACTGTCCTGTTGCCCACATGATCAGATTCATAGTCATGAATAGCACTCCAGGTGTTTCCCACTACCTCAAGTCCTTCACTCTCAGAGCCGTCTCCCCAATCGACTGTGACTGTATCACTGCCTGAATCGCTGGCTATGCCCACTAATTCAATAGTCGTTCCCCATTTTGGTGCACGGTCACTGATTTCTTCAATAGTTATTGTGGGGATGTCAAGGCTCATGGTCCTAAACAAGACTTCGGGATTACCAGGCGACGAGTCCGACCAAACTACAAGCAAGCGGTTCTGGATCATTGTTATTGCTTGACTTTCAGAAAGTTCCGGGTTGATGGCGACGTTTGCGGGGGTGGTAAATGAATCTCCTGCATCAGTGCTGCCGGAAAAAAAGATATCTCTAGTACCGCCGGCGTCAAGATCGTTCTGCCAAACAGCGTATAGCGAAGAACCGTCATCAGAGATTGCTATCTGCGGGAAGGCTGAAGGAAAAGTGTTGTTGCTCAGATTCAGTCCGGTGCTAAAAGTCGCTCCGTTATCAGTGCTATTCGCTAGGTAGACATCGCCATCGCCTTCTTCCTTGTCATTCCATACTAGCCAGATATGTTCGTCATCAGAGATTGCAAACTCTGGTGAGGTTGATACTGACGGATTATTCCGACTTATGTTGACTACATTGAAGGAATTGCCGGCGTTGTGGCTAGAAGCAAAGAACACGTCCTTATTTGCCGCAAAGTCACTCCAGGATACATACACATCATCTGCCCCCATGGCTCTAAGCTTGATGCTGAATCCTATTCCGGGACCTAGCTCGGCTGGAATGCTAAAGGAATTGCTAGTGCTCTCAGTGCTTGCTGAAAACTTGATGATAGAACCTGCACCCGAATCCTCCCACGCCACATATACCTTGCCACTGCTTGAACTCGCAACCCTTGGCGAAGTAGAGTGTGCATCACTTTGGCTAATGTTTACTAGCTCGCCGAAACTCATCCCAGCATCAGTACTCTTCCTGAAAACTATTTCATTGGAAGTGGAATTACTAATGCTTGGATCATTGTCTTCCCAAACAATGAATATCGTGTCCTCATCCAGAATAGCAATTTGTGGATTAGTCGATGAGCCTGTATTATTGCTTAGATTGATAGGTGCACTAAAATTTTCCCCTCCGTCCGTGCTGGTAGAGAAATAGACTTCACTATTCTCTGAAAGAATATTGCCATACCATACGAGAAATACGTTATCCCCGCTTACTGCAATTTGGGGAGAGACTGAAGTTGACGTGTCATTGCTTACATTTACATGCTCTGAGAAGTTCTCCCCCTCATTATCGCTGAATGAAAACAAGATCTCGCCAGAGCTATCAGTATCATCGCTCCATACTACATATATTCGACCATTGGCTGAGGTGGCCACCTGAGGAGCCACCGATGAACCTTCAGTTTCGCTGACATTGGAGATACTCGAGAGAAGGCCATAAGTCGTATGCGCGCAGCCAAACACTAACGCAATCATGATGATGATAGCCGGGATGAACGCCGTGAACCTGCGGCTGTAATTGGAGCTCATTCCGCAAAATGCTAGGTATCTGGGCCCCTTCGAATATGAGGCCATTGGATCCTTTGATGGATCTTTAAAAGAGGATATCGAAACATTTCCTCTAACTAGAGCATAGAGATGGAAGGTATCTGGCAACAGATATCAAATCCAGTTATATTTAATGAGCCGAAAGACCTATTTCAGTTTTCTTGTAAATACTTATGTATTACGGCTCCATTTCGCATATGATGGGCGATTGGAGGTTCAGGAAAGTTGTAAACTTGGTCGTCATTGCAACCCTGTTGTCAAATGGTCTCTTGTTTGCTGTGCTTCCCAGCCTTTTCCAGAAAGCATTTGCTGAGGCCTCTTTGAAATTCAATGCAGCTACTTCTTTGAATGGGATGGTATTCTATGTCACCGAGGGTCAAACGTTGAATATCCCGTTCCAAGCTATCGGAACGCTGACTTACTCTCAGTTGCCGCCCGGCGCCCAAATTACTCAGAGTACCGTAACTCTTGGCGGAACCACTTTGACCTCGGCCACGTTGATCTGGAAACCACAAAACTTGATCGGTGAAATGAACCCAGAAGACATCACCCCTGATAACCCACCATCTGCGCCTTACTTGGTGAAATTATTTGCATCTGAACAGGGGTCGTATGCCGAAGCTCGGATATCCATCATTGTAAGGAGCTCAAGCTACAGCCAACCCCCTCCCGAAATCCATCTTGACAAACCTACATACAAGTTAGGAGACACTGTAGTAGGCACCATAGAAGACCCTAACGGTTTGTGTAATTATATCTCAAGAGATTTCAGTACTGATCTTGTATCGATCAGAGTCCTGAAAGAAAAGCCAGTGGCAGGAGCAGCAAAGCTCACTTTACTGCCTGATGAAATTACTCCTGCAATGGACGGTTCTGGTGACATTAGGATCGAAACTCATCTCACCAATAATGAAATCCCAGGTATCAATTTGTTGTTGGCGAGCAGAGGTGTGCAGGGTAATCTCAATTTTACATTGACATACGACAGAGCAGCATGTCCAGGCAGTTCTGGTCTTGCAGGCTCTGAAGAGGTCGTTATTCCTGTCAGATCGGCGCAGATCTCATTCGAGCATCCACAATATGCAATTGGAGAAATGCCTAAGGTAGAAGTGACAGGAACTCCGCAAACAGGTACTTTGACTGCGGCGGCTTACGATGCCTGGGGACGTCAAACCATTTCTTCTCTGCCTGTAGATATGATATCACCAGGAAGCTATTTGATTGACCTTGCGGGTGCAAATGAAATTGACTTGCTCAAGTCGGATCTAATCAGAGCATCGTTTGAGTATACCATCACAGATTCAGGAGACGTTTATCGATTCAAATCAATCGCTGAAACAAAAATTCTCGAACGAGGTCTAAAGTTAGACCGGCCCGCTAATGTCGAATCAAATGACGGGATCGTTATTACCTTAAAGGATCCTGCATTGAATTCTGATCGGAATTCTGCGCAGGTAATAGACCTCGGCTACATTTCATCGGTGGGTGGCACTACGGTTTCAAGCGGCGTAATTCCTCAATTCCTTGTTGAAACAGGACCAGATACAGCCATTTTTTCAAATCCTGTTTACTTGTACTTTTCAAGCGTGGGTGATCCTGAACCTTCGGGCAAGTTTATCTCTATTGACCGTTCTCAGAGTACAACATTACGTTTATCGGCTGCCGCAAATTCCTACACGACTACTATTGAGCCATATGAGACTCTTGGTTCACCGGAGGGAACCGGATCCACTAGTGAAAACCCACCAGCGGCCCCCCGATATGGCGGAAGCGAGGGAGTTGACTTGTCTA
>DATEIL010000178.1:0-8747 GCA_035279085.1 Nitrososphaera sp. | reverse complement strand
GCAAATGTGGAGAGCCATTCCCTGTGGCTTTTGTACTCTGGATCCACTGACTGGACATGTGCCCAGAACTGAGGTGAGTGGTTCAGCACCCTCAGATGCGCAAGCTCGTGGACGATCACGTAGTCGACGACAGCAGGCGGTGCTGCGGCAAGCAGGAGGTTAAAATTCAGGTTTCCCTTTCTTGAACAGCTGCCCCACCTTGACTTTTGTTTCTTGACAGAAACCCTGTTGTAGTGGAGTTGCATGCACTCGGCTATCTCCGGCAGTCGCTTTGCAATCATTATGCCAGTCTCTTGCCTGTACCATTCCTGTTGGTATCTCTTGACCTTCCTTCTGTCGGGAACATGGAATGTAATGGTTTTCAGGGCATCAGACACTGTGACTGAAAACCGCCGGTCGCCGACGATGGCTGTAAAAAAGCGTACTCCCTTGTAGAAGAGCGTGCCGGGCTGAAATCCTCCACACTGCTGCCTCACCTTTTCATAATATCTGGAGGTTCTTATCAGCCAGTCTTGCTTGCTTGACACAAATTGCAACAGCTCGTCCGGATCGAAATTATGCGGAACCACCGCATGGACTCCTTCCAGTCCGGAAACAAGGCGCAGTCGCCGGGCCCTCGCGCTTGTCTTTATGAAGATTTCTAAATTTCTGCCATCGCCCAGATCCAAAGAAAGCGACAAACGCTCCCTAGGGTTTTTCTGTGAAGTTAAAGAATGTTATTATTATAGCTATCCTTTTGCAACTACTACTACTATTGCTACTGCTGCAGAAATTGAACCTAGAAGAAGCAAAAAAGCACATTTGCTACTGCCTCTTCCTGCAGGATCAGAATACGGAGAGCCTCTTTCGCAGCTCAGCCTTTATTGTTCTCACGCACCTCTCATGCGATTCTCTGCCAAGAACCTTGAGCAGCAGGTTCTCAAGCATTATTGGGTCTGTCACGATCTCCTCTTCTGTCAGCCTGTAGCACAGCCTCAGTGTGCTGAAAAAGAGGTCTGCTACACCGTCCCCGCCAAGTGCCGCCACTATGCCTTTTTTGGCGATTCCTACGATCTCCTTTGGGTTCCATTCAAGCAGCTGCGTTGTGTCATGGACGGTGGAGAAATGGGAGTTCAGTATCGAAAAAAACTGCCCAAACGAAAGTTTCTCAAGCGCGCCTTCGCTGTAGCAGCACACGCATTCAAATTGGATGGCGAACTTTTTGCCTATCATTTCTTCGTATTTGAGCAGCTTGTCATGGCTGGTCGGGCCGTCGAGAAAATTTTCCGGGCTACCAATTGCCAGAATACCATCGAAATTTGATCGGCGCTTTATCCCAAGCATCAGGGTGTGCCACGTATTCATCAGTGCGTGTCCGTCAAGCTCGGTGCGCTCGAAAGAATAGAGGTCGTCCCTCCCCACCAGCACCAACGCTCCTGATTCCACGAGATCCTCAACATCTATGCCATGCTGTCTCATCCTTCGCACGGCGTTTGTTGTGTCGGCCTCTGCCGCATAGACTATGGCATAGTTATCGGCCGCATACTTTGATATCTTGTCATAGAGTACCTTGTAATCTTGATTTCCCTCCAAAAGGCAGAGTGAATGGACAGGCTCCAATTAGAGGCTCAAAATCTTCGGCTCGCTGCACGAATTATAAATGTTGTCAAATGTAGATATGTACACATACACGCACAGGCATTGCGATAGTAAAACACGCACACATCGCGCAGCACAATACGGCCGTGATATGAAAGAGCATCGCGCTATTATGATTGCTACTACTACTAGATGACGCCTGCTTCCCTCAGCTTTCGCGGCAGGTATACTTCCGCCAGGTACTTGAAGCCGTGCTTGAAGAATGCGTCAAGTTCGCACTTTTCCTTGCGCTTTATGAAGAGATCGAGCTCCTTCTGCCATTTCTTGTCTTGGAACCAAGGCTTTTTCTTCATGTCATTGGCCCTATTCATGTCCTCATCAGATGCGGCCAGCCTCGCGACCTCAGGGATGTTGTATTCGTAAATGTCAGAGAACATCATGCCGAGTACCTTGGCGTCAGGCGTCACAAGCCTGTCGCTGTCATAGCTCAGTGACTCGCTCCCTATCTTGTACCTGAGAGCTATTCCGAGCCCCCAGGGGTCTGCGTCGGCAAAGACTACGACTGGCTTTTTCCATTCCTCATTGAGCGCCTTGACCATTATCCTAGTCGCCCTGTCAGGCTCGCCTGATCCTGTCAGGAGGATCGCGTTGTATTTCTGGATAAACCCTGACTTGCGGATGTTGTTGAGCACTGTGTCCTTTTCGACAACCATCACAAAGTCCGCCTTGACCTTGACTATTTCCACATCACGTATGTTGGTCGGGATCAGCTGCGAAGTGGCCCTGCTTCCAAGATTGCAATCGATAATGTCGCCTCCGACGCGCAGGGTTATGGGACCTGAGATCATTCCCTTTGGCTTTGAAGTCACAGAGAATTCTTCTCGGGGGACGCTCGTCAGTAGTTCAATCGCCTTTATGGCATCATCGGAATCCTCCTGGCCGTTCCAGAATTTTTGCTTGTTCTTTTCGTCACCCACTGTGCTCAAGGTTGCATAGTACATTCCCCTGATAGTGCTTTCCATCTCCTCGTCAAGCAGCTTGCGCACAGCGTTTGCCATTACAAGGTACTGCGCAAACGTGGGGATCTTTTTTGTGCTGTCAGGGCTTATGCCGACAGTCTTTTCGCCGATAGTCAGCATCCTTTTTTTCTCAGACCATACAGTGTTGTCGTAGCCGACCTTTGGCACGTTCAGGACGGGCATGGATTTTTGCTCGACAATGTCGCTGCTGACGTCCTTCATTATCAGCTGTATCTTTTTGATTACTTCCTGGTGGCGCTTGTCACGCGTGGGCAATTGCTATTTCTTCCTCCTCCCCTTCTTGTCAATCACTTCATCCAGTGTCTTCTGGTCATCCTTGGTTTTCTTCAGCGACTCTGGAACGGAGGAGGTCGTTCTTTTTTCCGCCTTGCCCTTTGCCCTGGCGGCAGCCGTCGCTGCAGAAACTGCTACATCGATCAGCTCTTCCTTCTGCTCATTGCTCTCTTCAGCCTGCTCCTCGATGCGTTCGCTGGTTATCTTGTCCTGCTTTTCGGCAGAAACGGCCGAGCCTGTAACCTCCCCTTTCACATGCTTTTCTGCAAGGACGTTGAACGACTCGGTAAGTTTGTCGGGATCCACCTTGATAGATTCAGTTATTGCGCCTATAATAAGCGGGATGTAGTGCTTGTACAGGTTGAGCCTGTTCTGTGCGTCTTTCATCCGGAGCTCCTTTCGGATCTGTGCGCTTACCTTTCTGTAAAGGTCCGAGAGACAGAATTTCATGTATTTCTTGAGGTCGCCCTCGGACGCAATGCTCTCCTTGCCGGCAGTCTTGTACGGGATTTTGGTGGAACAGATATGGAAAAAGATGTGCAGGGGCAACAGCTCGACGGCCCTGTCAGACTTTACCTCTGCATTTGCAAACTGCTCCTTAGCCTCTTTCTTTGTAATCCCCATCTTGTTAATCTCTACTTCAGAGACGACTTCCCTGGCCACGTCAGATCCTTCGTCATAGAGAAGCGGTATCTTGTTTGCGTACCTGAATAGCTTGAATGAGGGTATGTCGCCTCCGTATGCTATTCCACATTCCACAATTGTGGGCCTGTTGTTGATAACGCAGGTCCGGGAAGAGTATGCAGTAAGCGAAGGCTTTAGAACCTTGACTGATATCTGCGGGCGCTGCACCTGCTCGCCGGCAGGCGTGGAAGTGTCTACCTTGGTAGTTACAATGGTGCATTCCGAGGTCATGCCTGCAGAAAGGATCTCCTCACCGATTGGGCTCAGGTGATCCGTGTTTGCCTGCTGGAACGGCGTCTGCTTACATACATTTACGATCTCGATAAGCTCCTGCTCGCTGTACTTGTCTGCGTGCTTGTTTTCCAGCGAAGCCTTGGCGATGATGTCCTTGGCCTTGTCGGCGGACATTTTCTGGAATGAGCTTGAAAGCACTCCCTGGAGCGTGGTCTTTTGGTTCGTATAATTCATTATCGCCTTTTTGAGCGTCTGGAGATCCATGTCGGCCGGGTGCGGAAGCACCTCTCTTGCAGGCTGCGGCATCACTTCAGTCCTGCGCTCAAAGGTCACCTTGCCTTCATCGGTCTCATAATCTATGATGGCATATGGGTTAACGACGCTTGTCTGGCTGATATAGTCGTTAATCTTGTTCTTGATGTTGGCCCTCGTTATGGGAGACAGTTTTGCATGGAGTACTGCCTCTACCCTGAAACCCGAGGCGCCTGCAATCCTTTGCTCCTGCGAGCTGACCTGTCTTTTGACCAGCTGGATTGGCTTGTTGGTGCTGATGTCCGTTCTCAGCTCAAAGTAGTATTCCGAATTCTCTTCGGCTGACTTTGACCAGACCTTTACCGGGTGGATTGTGTCTTTTGTCGAAAATGCGGCAATCATTTTCAAGCCGACGCCGAAAAGCCCCCTCTGCTGCTTTTCGACATACTTGCCTGAAGTAAGAAACGAGCAGACAGCAACTGGCACCTTGTCCGAGGGCACCCCGATGCCATTATCTTCACAGGTAATAGTCCAGAGGTTGTTCGCAAGGTCAAACGCCTTTAGTGACAGCGAGATCTCGGGCAAAGCGTGGCCCGTTTCGCAAGAGTCAAGGGAGTTCTCCACAAGCTCCCTGACAGCCATGTAGAGTATACGCTCGGTCGTAAAGCCCGCTAGGGCAGAATTATCCACAAAGAATTCTGACTCTGCCTTTTTGTCATACCTGACCTTTCCCTTTGGACCGGGAGGAGCCTTTGCCTGCGAGGCTTCAACCTCTACAGTGGCTTTTTGTTTCAATCGCCGAGATTATTTCAATAACTCAATTTAAGTGATTGCTCAAAATTTGGAATCTTGGATGTCAAGAAAATTTGCTGCCACGGAACATCCTTCTCTTTCTCTCTCTTTTTTTCATCCTCTAATCGATCTGAGATCCATACGGGGTGGTCGCGCTCTTTAGCTCCTTTACTTCAAAACTGGGAAAATTTAGCAACAGCCGCTTCTTGCCTTTCTGAATGACAATATAGTCAGAGCCCGATCCTACGACGGCGCCATCTACGAGATCCTTGAGTTGTGTCAATACTAGCATTTATGGCAGCTGACCATATAATATAATAGTAATTTCCTTTCTTTGGTGGTGCAGTAAAAAATTGCGCTTGCATACACACACGCGCACATTCAAGTAGTAATAATGCAGTTGCAAGGTGTTGCTAAAGGCTCTTGGTGCTTGCGCTGCTTTTGTTACGGACTGTCAGTGGAGACCCAGAAAGATTTCGGTAACTGGCGTCGCGGCCGCCACGCTGACTGGGTCAAGTTTCCTGCCGCAGAGAAATTTGCGGCATACATATACACACACGTACAGGAGCAAAACAATGGATGATGTTCCTGCCTACTTGATGTATGTGTCTCTCTTTTTGAACAGCAGAGTAGTACATGCTGTGGATGACATGCGGTATGTGTGCATACGTATATTCCGCTCTGATCCGGTCATTGTCCTTACAAATGCGATAGCCGCCGGCATTCAATGTGAAATCGTAGTCGCTAAAATTGTCGTAGAGGAATTAAATGCGCTGGCTCGGCGCTAGATGTCCTCGCTTCCTGATGTGAACTGGTAGGGGTTGTTGCGGGCACTCTGATTGACCAGGGCGAGCGAATTTCTTACAAGCTGATACATAGGGTCGTGGCATGGACACGCGCACATCTGCGTACTGGTGGACGAGTCTGCCTGTATCTCTTTGGTGAAGCCTTGGCAGAGCCCATGTTCGTTTTTCAGGCAGTCACTGGACTTCACGTCAGACAGTAGGCGCGCATCGACCGTATTTATTTGATATGAGAAAGCAAGTGAGAAACAGAGACACCGTCGTCTATAACTTTTAAATCACTTTTTTTCACTTGTTATTCATGGAAATCTATTGTGAAAGTAGACCGTGGGGCAAATTTGTAAAATTCCACCAAAACAGGCCCTGCACGGTAAAGTTAATCCACGTTAACCCTAATTCAAGGCTGAGCCTCCAGTATCACCTGAACCGCATGGAGTTCTGGCAGGTGGTACAGGGAACCGCCGCCGTAGAGCTGGAAGGCGAGAATTACCTGCTGCACGAAGGCGATAGCCTCGAAATTCCAAGAAAGGCAAAGCACAGGTTGGGCGCACTTGACCGGGGCTGCGTCGTAATGGAAATCGCGTACGGCAAGTTTGATGAGCTGGACATTGTCCGGCTCGATGATGACTATCACAGGGCGCCGGCCATAAGCACAGTCAGGGCGTCGGCGGTAGCTGGTTGATATATTTCCAAGTTGCAATATGCTATCACTTGTTGACAGATCCTGAAATCAAAGTGGAAAAGTCCGGAGCGTCTGTTTCATCTGGCAAGAAAATGATCTCAATAACTCTGGAAGATGGCGTTCCAGTGCTGCAGCTCGCCAACGAATACGGTAACTCCCTTTCCTACAGTCTGACAGGCGGTGGCCAGTTCGAGACACTGCATGCGGAATTGTGGCGGTTCGTCAAGGAAAGCCAGCACTAACGATATATAGGCATGTTCGAGAATATCGCCGATTGAGGCAGCAGCGCCAGGAGCACAACGGGAAGGGGAATAAGAACTCCAATGCAACTTGATATCTTCAAGGCAAGTCTCGACCCTACCGTGTATCGCCTCTACCGCCGCTACCTCTATTCGCGCTACAAGGCAACTGAAGAGCTCGCCCAGCCCGAAGTAGTACACGAAAAGGCAAAGGAAAAGTTGCTAAAAATGACCGCCAGATTCCGTGAAAACGCGCAGCTCTTTGACCCCGGCGAGCAACTTGCAGTAAAGGTCGGAGGCATTTCACTGAGCGGGCCTGTGGGCGTGGCTGCAGGGTTTGACAAGAATTGCGACATTCTCGCGCCAATGTCGTACGTCTTTGGCTTTGTAAATCCCGGCAGTGTTCTGCTCAATCCGCGCCAGGGCAACTCCCAGAAGCCGAAACGCGGAGGGTCGGTGCGCATCGCAGTAGATGACGAACGGGAGGCGATAATAAACGCGCAGGGATATCCGCACAAGGGGCTCTCATATGCAGTCGAAAGGCTGGCGAATTATTCTGCCAGCGCCCATGGCAAAGCAAAAATCTTGCTTAACTTTTCCGGCATTACAGACGAGTACACCGAAGACTCGGTCCTTGACTCGTGCAGGCAGATAATTTCCAAGACTGCACCCTATGTGGATTATGGTTTTGAGGAAAGCCGAACTTCGCCCAACACTGATTTTAACAAGACGCTTCAAACTCCTGCATTTACAAAAAAAATGATCGACTTGATGAACAGCCACGTGCCCTCCGGCATTATCAAGGCTTCAAAGATATCGCCATATTCTCGGCTTCCTGCAACGGATGAGGAAAGGAAGGCAAAGCTGGATTCTATCAAGGTGTTTTATGAAAACGGGGGAGACATGGTGGTCCTTGGCAACACAAGGCCCGTCAGAACGGGACCGAAATTCGGGAGGGAATTTGCCGGCGAGAGCGGTAGGCCTCTCTTCCCCTATATGCTAAAGCTGGTTGAGGATGTCAACCAGAGGTTTCCAGACCTTGCCATAGTCGCCTGTGGAGGCATTTTCTCAGGCGAAGATGCATGGAAGGCGTATGAAAAAGGTGCCACACTGGTATCCCTGTACACCGCGCTTACCTTCCGAGGTTTTGGAGTGGTGAGAGACATTCACAGCGTCCTAAAGAAGAAGCTGGATGGGGTCTCACTGATGGGATTTGTCGAGCGACGCAACTCAAAGGTCCGCTAGCGTGATAGAACTTGTTTTTGTTAGCCTGCCGGTTCGACGAATAATGGTAATTATTGTTGTCGTAGCGACAGATGCTACCGCGACCTTTCTAGCCCGCTCGCTCTTTCGCTGTTGGATGCTATTTCTTTGTGCGCTCTAGTAAAATATTTCATTTGCCTTAACTAGGTCAGCGCCAATTCCTGCTCATGTCCGCGCCTCGGCTACTGATAGTTGACGATGAGCCGGATCTCAGAAAAGTAATGCAGAGGGGCTTGGAGCTGGCGGGCTGCAGGGTTGATTCTATGGAAGATCCAAAGAGTGCCCTTGCCGCTTTCAAACCCGGGTTATATGAGTTGGTGATACTGGACATCGGCCTTCCCGAAATGGATGGGTTCGAACTATACGAGGAGCTGCTGCGTCTTGACAGCACCATCAAGGTCTGCTTCCTAACGGCCTTTGACATGGAATATTTTGGTGAATTTCGCAGACGGTTTCCAAATGTTCCGGGGAGGTGCTTTGTCAAAAAGCCGGTGGCTCTACGGGACTTGATCACCCTAGTCCAGTCCCAGCTATGACATAGCGGACTGCGTTGACATATGTGATCTACATTTATCAAGCAACCTTGCTGGCAAGGGGAAAGCGACAGACAGTAACAGATATTCGAGCTATGCGGCCATAGAAAAAAAGGTGGGGGAGAGGACAGCATCCTCTTGCCATTCTGGAATACCTGCGGAGCCAATCATTTTCATGGAAGGGAGAGTGGCGTTCTTTACCTTCGAATTCATCAGAACGTGCACAATACAGTCTCTGGCTTGCCCCAACTCGCCAGGTGCCAGTCATATCTATGACTGTGGATTGGTTTGTTTTCTCTCTCTATTTTCTGGGTAGCCGCCTTCCGTGTAATCATCGTCAGGTCTCTCCGTCTTCTTCCAATTTTCTAGAATCC
>DATEIL010000177.1:0-7147 GCA_035279085.1 Nitrososphaera sp. | reverse complement strand
TATACAGCATGTGTTGATAGCGACCTACTTTTTTCTTGCATGATAATAGAGAATGAAGAGCCGAGGAACTATTTTAGATTTAGGACTTCGAGGCCAGATCTTTCGGCCATGCGCATAATCCTCTCCTTGTGGGATCCAAGTCCCTTGCCGTCAAGAACAATATTCGTCACTTTTTCTGCGCTCTTTGAAATCATTTGGGCCATCATCCCGTCGTCTATCGATTCCAGGCTGTGCTTCGATGCGACTGCGGCTAGGCCATATTCGGACTCTAGCAGCAGGCGATTGAACTTGCCGGGGTAGTGGGTGCCTCCGAGGCCTATTCCCACCTTGCCGCACCTTTCCGGCCCCTTCCGGATTACATCGAGCAGGACGCTGCAGATAAGCGAGGCCGCATTGCTATCCGCCCACTGCTTCTCAGCCGAGCCGAGCTCGACGAAGAGTAGTGGCTTTTTGAGCGAGGTGGGGCCATGATGTGTCGCTTCGATTACAATGTCATACCCCGGCACTCGGTCTCTAGAATTGACTAGCCCTCGGAGGTAGCTCTTCTGAAGGCTTGGAAAGGCTACTGCCAGCTCGTTTGGGTTGCCCCCGTAGGGGTTGCTGCCAAAATTTCCGGTGCAGTGGCAGGTAAGGGTCGGAATCTTGCTGTCGGACTTGTGTTTTGAGAGAAATACGTATGCAGAAGCATTGGGGAATGAAACATCCAAATCCTCACGAGATAACAGGCCCCCGGGCGAAATGTGCAGCTTGACGTTTCCAAACTTTGAAGAAGAAAAGCATCCTGCAGTGGCGCTGCCACCAGCACCATCTACATCATAGTTCTCGTCAGGTCCAAAGCCGAAATCAGTACACAGGCTATGTATCATCGTGCTCCCAGCGAGATCCTGGCTTGAAGCCACTAGCAAGTAGAACTGATCCTGCAACACGATACCGCTGCAGACTATTGTAATTTTAGCATTATTCTCGCTAAGTAAATTTATAAATTGCATTGTCACTCCAGATAGTTATTAAAATGAGCGACAGGGTAGATGAGGATGAAGCTATTGAAGATGTCGGTTTTGACGAGGAATCCGATGATAATATCAAGGCTTCCAGCAGCAACAACAGCAACCGGGGTGCTCAGCCTCAGCATGACGACGCTCAGACCGGCGCGGGAACGGAACAGCCTGCAATAGAGTCCAGCGCTGCCAACTCCCCTTCCGTTCAGGTCCAGCAGGTGTCAGGACCCCAAAGCGACTCAAAGTTCTTTGCCATCCGGACGACAGGAGGGCAAGAGCGTGTCGTGGCAAACCTCCTTCAGACCAGGGTCAATACCAAGAAAATTGGTATAAGGTCAGTAATGGTACTTGACTCATTCAAAGGGTACATCATTGTCGAAGCACCCGATTCAAACGTTGCCTATGAAGCGCTTGCCGGGATAAGGCATGTCAGGGGCCAGATAAGGGGAGACGTTCCTTTCAAGGACATTGAAGGATATCTTGTGAAAAAGCCCGTCGTCTCGGAGTTAAGCGTCGACGACACCGTAGAGGTTGTCGCTGGACCATTCAAATCAATGAAGGCCAAGATAACCAGGGTCGATTACGAAAAGCAGGAGGCAACCGTCGTGCTCCTCGACTCACCCTACCAGATACCAGTCACGGTGGATGCCAACTATCTCAAGAAAGTGGCCCACTAGGAATTTTGTGCCACGCTCAACGATTAAATAAAGATCCCGCACAGCATTCCATGCACGCATATTACGGTGTTATATACAATTGATAGTTGACCTTAACCTGAAAGGCAAGCACGCCGTGGTTGTAGGCGGCGGTACCGAAGGCGTAAGAAAAGTCAAGGGGCTGCTCGGCCAAGAGTGCAAGGTGACGGTGGTCAGCAACAGGGTCAACAGCTACCTCTCAGGCCAGGCATCGCTTGGCAAGATACAGCTTGTCAAAGCAAGGCTGCGAGATGCCAGGGTCCTTGACGATTACCCGGATGTCTTTTTGGTGCTGGCTGCCACAAACGATAAGGCGCTAAACCGCAAATTGGTTGAAAAAGGCAGGGCTATGGGCGCGTTCGTCTATGCCGCCGATGATCCCCCAGTAAGCGACTTTTCGTACGCATCAATCATAAACATAGAGGGAGTGGTACAGGTTGCCGTCTCGACCTCCGGCAAGAGCCCAATTGTTGCCAGGCAGATCAGGATGAGGGCCGAACGACTGTTGCTCAGCATAATCAAAAAGGATGATATCGAAAATGCAAAATTGCAAGAGTTCGCCCGTATGGAGGCTAAGCCAAGGATAAAGACTGTTGAGCAGAGGAAGAAATTTCTGTATTCGATTGTGAGGGATGGCACGATTCAGAAGCTTATTAAGGAAGACAAGATGGAAGATGCTAAACGCGCGACCCTAGAGCTGTTGCTAAAATGGGAGAAAAGAAGCAAATGAACCGTGCTGCTACTATTACCTCTGCTGATCCTCTTGTTACTACTTCTAAAAGCTCGGTGAACGGCTCGCGTTCCGGCTCCCGCCTGCAGATTGCCAATGCCAGGGTGACCTACAGAAATGCGCCGATACACCTTTTGGAAAAGTTTGCCTTCAAAGACTTGGACGGTGCGTACAAGGCCTTTATGGATGCCGGATTTCAGGAATGCGTCATACTCCAAACATGTAACAGGGTTGAAGTGTATGCCTCTTCCTCTTCTTCTTCTTTGGACGGCAACGAACAGCTCTCAGACCTCTGGTCAAGGATAGCAGGGCTCTCATCGTCAGACAAAAGCGCTATTGAAGTTGATTTTGGAAGGGATGCAGTGAAGCACCTTATGAAACTGACCTCGGGCCTCGATTCCATGGTAGTAGGCGAGGACCAGATTCTGGGACAGGTCAGGCGCGCTTTTGAATATTCCAAGACTAACCGCTACGTAAGTTCCAGCCTGGCAGTTGCATTTGACCGGGCCCTGAAGGCAGGAAGCCTTGTGAGGACGGCGACAGGGATTAACAAGGGAAACGTCTCCATCGCGTCCATTGCCGTCAACCTGGCGGAGGAGTATTTCGACGACCTCAAAAACCGAAACGTCATGCTTATTGGAACGGGTGAGGCCGCCAGCCTTGTCGCAAAGGTGCTCAAAAAGCGGGGCGTAAAGTTTCTAGTCACGAGCAGGGCGCCGGAAAGAGCCAAGTCATTTGCAGAGACCGTGGCTGGGACGCCCATACCCTTTGATTCTGCCCTTGACATGCTGCCTGGCATGGATATTGTGTTTACGGCCACAATGGCTCCATACAGGCTCGTCACTCGAGAAAGGATAGGAGAGGCAATGAAGCCCAGAAAGGCTAGTGGCAAAGGGATGATAATATTTGACCTGTCAAACCCGCGGACAGTCGATGACGGCGTGACTTCAATACAGGGAGTAAAGCTCATCAACATGGACCAGATAGCCGAGCTGGTCAGTAAGAACATGCGCTCCCGCATAAAGGAGGTCAGGGCTGCAGAGAAGTTGATAGAAGACGAGATGAAATCCGTTGACTCTAAGATAAAGAGGCTAAAGGCAGAGCCGGTGGTAGTTTCGATATTCAAGAGCGTAGATACGATAAGGGAGCGCGAACTGCGCAAGGCAATGTCAATCATGGGAAGCAGGATAAGCGCCGAAGAAGCAAGGGTTGTCGAGCAGCTTTCCCATGCGATTGTAGAGGGAATCCTCGCAGCGCCCATGAATAACCTCAGGAAGGAAATAGAGACAGAAGCGGTAGAGGGCGAAGATCTGATGCGCTTGGCAGCCAAGTTGTTCAAGTATGAAGAAAAGCATGCGCAGCAAGACTAGCGGTGGTAGTGGCGGCAGCAGTAGTCGTAGTAGTAGCAGTAGCGGCTTTCCATACGTCAGGCTTCGCAGGCTCAGAACCACTCCAGCAATTCGAGATTTGCTCCAGGAAACCCGGCTGTCTTCGAGTGACCTTATCGCCCCGGTATTCGTGCAGGAAGGCCTGAAGAAAGCCCAGAACATTGCGTCGATGCCAGAGGTGCAGAGGCTGCCCCTTTCGAGCCTTATTCGTGAAGTAGAAGGGATCTCCGACCTTGGGATAAGGGCCGTAATCTTGTTTGGACTTCCCGCGGAAAAGGACGATCAGGCAAGTTCCGCATTTGACGGGAACGGAATCGTCCAAAAGGCGGCGGAAGCCATACGCAAGCACTTTGGGGAGAAAATCGCAATCATCACAGACGTATGCCTGTGCCAGTATACGACGCACGGTCACTGCGGGCTGGTCCTCAAAGACAGAAAAGTGGTGGACAATGACATGAGCATCGCAACTCTTGCAAAAGTGGCGCTAAGCCATGCCCGCGCCGGCGCAGACATTGTTGCCCCATCTGCCATGATGGATGGTCAGGTCCAGGCAATCCGCGGTGCACTTGATGACGCAGGCTTTAAGGACACTGCGATAATGGGCTATTCAGCAAAGCAGGCTTCGCCCCTCTATGCCCCGTTCAGGGACGCCGCGCACTCCTCGCCGGAATTTGGAGACAGGCGCACGTACCAAATGCCCTTTGCGAATGGCCGTGAAGCCATGCGAGAAGTGGAAACAGACATTGAAGAAGGCGTTGACATTGTGATGATAAAGCCGGCATTACCCTATCTGGACCTGATCTACCAGACTAGGCAGGCGACCAAGATGCCGATTTGTGCTTATAGCGTTTCCGGCGAGTATGCCCTGGTCAAGGCCGCCGCTCTCAACGGCTGGGCAGACGAGGATGCCGTGACCACTGAATTCATGATTTCCATAAAGAGGGCGGGTGCAGACATCATCATAACCTACCAGGCCAAAAAGATGGCGCAGTTGCTGGCCAGACAATAATAATAACAACAACAATAAGAGTAATGATTACGGCTCTTGCACATTTTTATGCCCGCGAAGCGGAGGATTCCTTGTCTTGTTTGCGGCAGATAGCAGCTCTGAACGTGCGACTAGCATCGAGGATTACCAGAATGCCTGTAGCGAATTCATTACTGACATTAGCAAAGACTACATGGACTGGGTGGACCGCTATCAACTTGGACAGCAGGAGACCCTCAGGCGCAAGTCAGAGATTCAGGGAATCGTAAACAAGACAAATGACTGGATGGGAAAGTACGGGACGACCATAAAAAAAGTCGACATCATCATGAATGATGGTGTGAACAAGATGGCAGAGAATACCGCAGGGTACCCCTTCCGCTATGAGGTTATGGTAAATAGCATGAATCGCTTTACAGAGCACAGGATAGGCGAGGTGCGGCTTAATATCAAGGCGACTCCGAGACCAGGAAGGGTGGCAAGACTTGGCAACTACCAGAAAGATCAGCTGCTGTTGATATCCTCTGCCACTCCAGTAGAATTTTCTGTCAGCAGGGAGAGCACAAAGGGTGCAGACATACTGGACGATTACATCGTCCTGGACGCTAGGGGATGCCAGAGACACGACGTTATCTCGGTAACGGCGGTTGTTGAGGAAGTCGACGGAGATTATGTCGCCGAAAGCAGAGGATACTCCACTCTAATTCTCCTGACGTGATGGGGCGTGCGTGCCCACCCACACTTTAAATAACGATTTCTGTATGGTAGGAAATAGCTGCGACGGTCGTCCAGTTTGGTCTAGGACATCAGATTGCCAATCTGGTAACCCGGGTTCAAATCCCGGCCGTCGCACGTTCTCATGTAGTACCTGTTTTGACAGTCGATTTGAACCCGTTAGCGGTTCTGCTGCAAACCATGTGCGGTCTTGCTCGTTACCGTTTACGGCTTGCGCGCCAACTACAACGAGCAAACTAGACGCGCTTGCTGATTTTTTTAAGTCTTTGTCGTACAAAATACCGCATTGTCTGCATAGGTAACCCATGCTTTCATAGGTTGCCTTTTCGCCGTGCCGTTCGTAAAGTGTTTTGATCTTCTTGCCGCATTTAGGGCAGTCTTGCATGTCTGCAATACCGTAGACGGTCTATAAAGCTTTTGTGGTCTCAGGTTTGTTTCTGTTTTGTTATTTGTTCTAGCCTTGAAAGGTATTCTTCGCCCTGACCCTGAAATAGCTTGGTCGCAAGTGTTCGCAGGTAATTTACCTGTTGACGCAATGCATCGTTTTCTTTTTCTAGGTAGGTGTTGCGTTCGCGAAGTCTGTCTATTTGCTCGGCTGACATGGGTAACAAATTTAGCGTTTGCAACTACATAAGCAATTCTAGACTAAAACTCGCTAGGGCGCGCACACTCGCCCTAGCGAGCACTTGCGCACACGCCTATGGTAATGGCTGGCCGCCTTAAAGCTTTTTTGGTTGGGCCGTTTTGTCTTTCTAGCTTGAAAATTCGTGCTCAATAGAGAAAGACAGTTAGACAAACGGTAAGTAGTACGTTCTACGTCATGCTTAAAAGAAAGTTCTAGTACATCTGTGCGAATGTATTACCCCCGTTCGCGTTCGTTTTTTGACCCGCCAACTTTAGCCGAAATTCTACTATCTATTTTGCCTTCGATAGCGCCTGTGATCTGGTCACGAAGACATCTATTTCGCAGGTCAAGGTCTGAACCAGAATTAGACGTACATCTTTCTGGGTCAAATACCCAACACATTATTACGACCAGCATAGCAAACAAGACAAAAATAGACATACCCTTTGTCTTATGGCACGAAATACGAGATAGCGACGGCGTGACCGTTCACAGTATAACGAATTCGGGCGAGCTGGGCGCAGATTCAAAGGCGCGCCTAAATTACAAATGGCAACCCGAAAGCCCTGGTATCTACGTCATAAGGTCTTTTGCGTTATCTAGTTTGAACGAACCAGTGGTATTATCAAATTTCTGTGCATGCAAGATAGTAGCGCATGCGTGATTGATTATCTTTGTTTACGCGCTTTCTACCTTAGCTGACTACCGCGGCAAAAGCAACGTGGGCCGTTTCTGACTCGTACGAACAGCATGCATTTACTACAATAGCCCAAACCATAGTTGTATAGGCTGACGTTACAAGATTGTAAGCCATCACGCCGGCATAAATTATTGCATAAATGCACGCGCCGAGCTGTAAAACGACCTACTTAACAGAGCTTGCACTTTAGGGCGAGGGTGTGGCTGCCTTTTGCACCGATAAAGTGTAAATTTGACTGTTTACATCTATGGTAAAGATGTACAAACTTACGCTTAGAAATGCTGACCT
>DATEIL010000176.1:0-8267 GCA_035279085.1 Nitrososphaera sp. | reverse complement strand
ACCGACTCTATTACCTAGATAGTCGCTCTTGGATACCAAGTGGGTAGAAATTCTTCATCATCATATGCACGGCGTCTAATACAAGAAAATGCGCGGAATTCTGATCTTATCTTTTCTTTCCTCAAAGCGTCATTGATGATTCTTCCGTCGGTGATTTGCTCCAAAGATTGGCTGCCGTATATGCCAATCGAGCCTGCCCGGAAACAGGTTGTGCCATTTCATTTCCAATAAATAAATACCTCAAGGGCAATAATTACAAGTCAGAGATAGAGAGTGGGGGGTTCCTCGCCTTGTCAATACCTTCCGGCAGCAAAAAGCTAGTAAGGGCCGTCGCGATTGCAGCTGCTGGCGCTGTCATTGCTACCATCGGCGTGGCATATGCGCTTGACCAGATTAACCGGTATGGCGATGTGCCGTGCAATCCTCCTGCGGTCAGCCAGAAATCAATCGGACAGGCAGATAATAATGATGACAATAAGAACAATAAAGCTGCAGCGCTTGTGGTCGGCTTTACCACTCTGGAGGAAATTGTAGAGAATTCAGACGCCATAGTCATCGCAGATGTCGATAGCTGCGTTAAAGTGCACAGCCATCCAAAGTCCAAGGAGATAAGGCTGACTGATTTTGAAGTGACAGTCACACAACTAATCATTGGTGGTGGCGGTGGTGATGATGATTCTTTGTTGTCCCCCGGCAAGACTCTGATGGTGCAACTGGTCACGACCGGCGAGGACGCAGACTATCACCTGATGAAGCAGGGCGAGCGATACGTCCTCTTTCTGACGTTCAACCAGGTTACCTCAAGTTACGTGCCTGTCGGCGGGCCTCAGGGAAGGTTCAAGGTCAGCAGCGATGGCCTGGTGTATTCGCTGGACTCCATCTATCCGGACATGGGATTCATCAATGTAAAGGTGGATGGGCAGCCCCTCGGAGATTTTCTGTCAGATATCCGGTCGCTGTCCTGACAGGCGCTAGTATTCGAAAAATCGATGTATGTCGTCTTTTTCCGCAACCAGCGACAGCCAATCCACAATGCCTGTTCGCCTTGGCAGCTTCTTTTTTACAGTTTCCATGATTTCGCCGCCCGTATCCTCAGGCCTTTTATCCGTCGTGTCAAATTCGGCGATTTTGCGTTTCCCAAACGATTCAATTGCATCATAAAGCGAGACGCCCAGGATTTCACTTGAAACGTTCTCGCGGACTTTTGAAAACGTATAACCCCTGTCCTCGAGTGTCTTTTCAAGCGCATATGGTGATCTCCGGAGAACGGCAACCATTCCGACTCCTGCCGGTTTTATCACATATGGCGCCAGATGGCCTACCAAAATCAGGTCTCTGTCTGAAAGCAGAATTTTGTCAATCAGCCGACTCAATTTCTTGACATCGACATCAAGGCCGTGGTCGGTCTTGCGTGCAGATACGGTATTGTCGATTGCGACTTTATTGATGTCGACTAGTTCTGCTCCAAGCTTTTCTGCCACGATCTTGCCGCTTGTATGTTTGCCCACTCCTGGGTTGCCGGTGATAACAAGCCTCAGCCGTCGTTTCAACTGCTAGGAGCATACATAGTCCATACTATATTTCCGTCTTGCGGATAGATGATGGAGAATATAGATTGTTGAAGGTTTATTCACGGGACAAATCATCATAATCACTGCATATGCGCACTTGCGAGTCATGTGGCAGGGTACTCTTTTACTCGCTTAACTTTCTGTTCTCAGCCACGGTGTGCAATGAGTGCTATTTGAAATCAAAGGAATTGAATGAAAAGCGCTAGTTGGTTAGGCCTGAGCGCTGCCGCACTTTGTGCAGAATTTCGCCGACGGCTTTATCTTGCTGCCACAGCTGATGCAGAACTTGGGTTCCTGATGCTGTTCTTGTTGTTGTGGTGATGAAGACGACGTCGATATTGTTGTTAATGGCACTCCTTCTACTTCCAGAGGAGTCATGGAAGGCGGAGTCATCTGCGAAGTTGGAGGCGACTCGACTCCCTTGTACATGTCCGTGACAGCCCCTGACGGCCTGAAAGAGTCGTCAACTTCGGGAGCAATGTCTGATTCTTTCTTGGAGCCCTTTTCCTCAAGATAGAGTACCATCCGCGGCCCCTTCTCTCCTCCCGGAATGCTTACCTGTTCTCCAAGCCAGAGTGCAAATTTTCTCAGAGTCATCTCGGGTGTAGAGAAAGTAAGTGAGTGGGTAGACATGTACTCCTCAGTGGCAGCCCTACCGTTGAAAACCTTGGCCATCACCACAACCTGATGCGTCTGTTGCTATTAATCTATTGCGAGTGGCCGCATTTGCTGCAGAACTTGGCTTGGGCAGGAATAGTGGCACCGCAAATGATGCAGTTCTTTGTGCTCTTTCTCGGCACTTCAATGTCCACTGGCCTGAAAGTCGGCTCTGTCTGCTGCGGAGATGGCAGCACATACTCGCCTCCGCCTCCTGCTGCCGCTGATGAGGGGCCGACCGTTCCTCCAGCTCCTACAAAGCCTCCAATCCCAAATCCTGCCTGAGGACTTGGGGGTGTAACCGAGCCACCTGTCGGGCTCTTGATTGAAGTCCCCTTGTCCATGGCGCCCTTTATCTCAAGCACCACGCGTATTGCAAGGAAATTGAGCGCCGATGTGGCCACAAGATAGTCTCCAATCTTGGCAAAGAATTCTCTTTCGCCTATCTTGCCGGATTTGTATAGCTGGTTTGCGTCGATAAATCCCTCATACATGTTCTGGGTATCGCTGACCAGCTGCTTCAATTTTTCAGTCAAGCCACCAAGGGTGTCAACGCCAAAAGACATCTTGTTGTTACAGAAAAAGGAAAGTGGAGCGGGCTTTAAAAATTGTTGGAATGATGATGTAGTAGCCCGCCGCAGCTATTGCTTCTAGTATTAGTAGTAGCTGCCGTTGTTATTGTTGCTGCTGCCGCCACCGTATCCGCGGCTGTTTCCGCCATAGCTGCGCCTTCCGCCTCCATAGCCTCTTCCGCCGCCACCGCTGCTACTACCGCCGCGCCTGCCACCGTATCCGCCGCCACTACTGCCACCATAGCTCCGGCGTGATCCGCCATAGCCCCGGCCGCCGCCTCTGCTGCCATAGCCACCACCACCGCTACCGCCGTACCTGCGATAGCCGCCACCACCACCGTACGAGCGCTGCGTCGCAACTGGCACTGCGATACCAAGCTCGTCGTTGAGCTTGCGAATTGGAAGCTTTGTCTGGGCGAGTATCCTCTCAAAGTCCGAGACTCTGTCCTGCGAGACAAGTGATATTGCCTTGCCCTGAGCGCCGGCCCTGGCAGTCCTGCCTATCCGGTGGAAATAGACGTTGGGGTCTTCGGGTATGTCAAAGTTGATGACGTGGCCGACTGCTGGCACGTCGATTCCCCTGGCTGCAATGTCTGTTGCCACGAGGATGTCTTCAGTTCCTTTTCTGAACTTGAACATGGCGTTGTCCCTCTGCTTTTGCGTGAGGTCGCCGTGTATTGTCACTGCCCTGTAGCCGTCCTGCCTTAGCTTGTATGATACTCTGTCAGCTCTTTGCTTTGTGGCAGCAAACACAATCGTCTGCGCCTTTTCGTTCTGGTTTTGCTTGATAAAGTCAGTCAGGTGCTTGAACTTCTCGCGCTCTTCTACCACAAGATATGACTGGTCTATGGTGTCAAGCGTAACTTCCTCCTCGTTGAGCCTGACCTGCTCGATGTTTTCCTTCATGTACTCTTCTGCCAGCCTGAGAATCTCCGGGGGCATCGTAGCCGAGAACAGGCAGGTCTGCCTGTCGTCGTTTACGTAAAAGAGGATGAACTTTATGTCGTCAATGAATCCCATGTCAAGCATCCTGTCAGCCTCATCGAGGATTACGAATTTCACATCGTCCAGGATTATTGATCCCTGCTTTATGTGGTCAATTAATCTGCCAGGCGTTGCAACGACTATTTGGACACCGCGCCTCAGCCTGTCGAGCTGGACGCTTATGCTCTGGCCTCCGTAAATAGAGACCGTCCTGATTCCCGTGTACTTTGCAAACCGAGATATTTCTGCCGTCACCTGCACCGCAAGTTCCCTTGTCGGTGTAAGTATCAGCGCCTGCACTCCGCCTTCCGGCTTGATGCGGGACAAAATTGGCAGCCCAAATGCTGCCGTCTTCCCGGTTCCAGTGTGCGCCTGCCCCACGACATCCTTACCCTCCAAAATAAGGGGTATGGCTGCCTCTTGTATGGGAAATGGCGACTCAAATTTGTTTTCCCTGAGCGCTCTAATTAAGTCGGCACTCAAGCCCAATTCTTCAAATGTTTTTGTCATTTTCTCTTTTCACTTTATACCTATGTGTGTATGGTATGTTGTGCTTTTGCACGAACAAAAGCCACGGAAGAAGATGTAAAAAGTGTCGTTGTTCTTTTCACACACGCGTACTTTTGACAAATCTGCCGTGCCTAAACTTTTGTCTTACTCTTGATATTGCTGCACACTGATATAAGGTATGCGGTGGGCCAATGCCTACAAATGGGAAGCATTCCGCCGTAAGAAATGACGAAAATAGAAATTCTGAACCTTACTTAGGAAGGCTTGCTTCCAACCTTTCTTCTTCTATTGCTACTCTGCCACTATGTCCCTCGTTTCTATAGCAAAAGCATCGCAATTGCAAGCCCAAAGGGTATTGCATGCATTACTCCCTGTGGCATTCCAATGCCATTTCTAATGAGGACAGGAGAGCTTGGATAGTTTTGAGATAGTGGGAAGCATGACCGAAATATTTCAGTGGCTAGAAAGGACACATAGAGCCTGACGCAAATTCTTCGCTGAAGGCAGGGTGGTCGCGGCGCAGAGATATATTGTGTGGAGATAAAGGAAAAAGAGAAAAGGCAAACGAGGAGCAAGGGAAATGGCATATCCAAGTTTAAATCCACATTGCCCATAGAACGGATGGATGCCTGACCCTGAGGCCAAGCGGCTGCTGTGGTTCCTTTTCGCCGGATCTCGAGGGGGCGAGAACAGGGTGAGGATAATCGACCTCCTAAAAGGCCAGCCGTACAACATGAACCAGCTGGCGGAGGCCCTCGACCTTGACTACAAGGCAATACAGCATCATGTCGGCGTGTTGGAAAAAAACAACATGGTCACTCGGGCGGGGGAAAAATACGGAGTGCTTTATTTTATCTCAAACTACCTGGAAGCAAATATCGAAGCTTTCAACGAGGTGCGTGCTGCAATTGACAAAAAAGTGAACCTGAACAAGCCGGGAAGAAAATAATTCAATCTCTGTTATTATTATTGTTCTTGTTCTTGGGTGCTGCTCCGATTCGAGACGCAATTCACTTATTTACGGCCTTTTCTGCCATGCTCCTCTATGTACTTTGCAATGGTCTTTCTGGTGCTCATCCAGCTCCTTCCTATCTTGACGGCATCAAGTACGCCTTTTCTGGCCTGAAGGCTTAGATATTCTGAAGAATATGGGCTGCTCTTTGCGAGCTGGGAAAGAGGGAGAAACTTGCTATGTCCCTGCCTGTTCAAATAGATATCAAGGGTCTGCTCGACGCACCTGGCAATAAACAACAGGAAGGGCCCAAAGTCGCCTTTTCCAGTCACTGCATCCAGCGCATCAATGTATCTTTTCCTCTCGATCTTTTTTACGATTGCAAATGGATAGTGGTTGCGCAGCAAAATGAGGTTCATCAATAGCCTTGCCATTCTGCCGTTTCCATCATCAAATGGATGGATCCACGCCATGTAATAGTGGACGTGAGCTGCAAGTTCGATGGGGCGAAGCTCTCCCGGATTGTCGTTTAGGAAATGTACCAAATCTTTTGACACAAGATCAGGCACCATATATGCAGGTGGGGGCGTAAAAGTTGCTCCAGCAATCTGCACTTCGCCGCGCCGGTATTCGCCTGCAGTGCTTACTATCCCCGACATTATTGCCCTGTGCATGTCAAGAATATCCTTCTCTCCAATCTTTTTCTTGTGGGCAAACGCAACCCGCTCGACTATCTCTAGTGCCTTGGGATGATTCTGTGCAGCAAGTACATCGCTGATGCTCTTGCCGCTAACAGTCAATCCCCGCATGGCCAGAGCGGTCTCGCCATGTGATAGCGTAACGCCTTCAATGGCATTACTGTTATAGACAAACTCTATCTGCAATTGCTTCTCAAGGTCATTAAGGTCCTTCTCTGAAAGTTCCAGCGCAGCAAACTTGGCCCTTTTTTTCACAATGCGCTGGTGAAGGCTTGCAGGGAGAGTTGCCAGTACTTCCATTGTATCGGTTAGCCATATCCGATATAAAGCAATATCGGATACAAAAAACGATACTGATACGCTCGATGCCGTCCCGCCATGCGGCAAGAGAGTGATCCAGCCGCCACCGCTAACCTGAACATCTGAAGGGATCTGGAAAAAAGTAAATAAGCCAAATGCTGAGCACGAATATACGCACACAAATCACGATGGCTTGGCTGATGGACGTAAGCTCTATAGTTAGCATGGTAAACACGGCGATACTCATAGCCCTGCTTGCCGTCTACGGAAGGATATACAGCAAGACCCGGGCCACGTTTACCGTCGGACTCATGGTATTTGCGGCCATGCTGATGCTCCACAACGTCCTCGCAGTCTATGCATATTTCGCGATGGCTCCGCTCTACTCCAACGAGCTCTTGCCATATTTTGCCGTTATCCACGTGGCCGAGCTCGCCGGCCTGCTGGCGCTTTTGAAGGTCACAGTTTGGCCAGAAGGAGTCAAGACAAGCCCAAAGGCCAGCGGCTGAGAGAAGAAATTGTTTCTTTCTGTCTGTCTTTAGTGCCGGGACGAATTTCTCGTGCTCATGTCAATGCAATAACCACATCGACACTTTTACAAAAAATAGAAAGAAAAAGTTGTGCAGCATATGTGTCTGTATATATGTAGAGCCAATTACCCTGGCTCAATTGATCAATGAATGAATGACTGGATATGAATGAATAAATGAATGGATTGCATGCACATGAACGCACATACATGCATGCACGCATGCATACAGAATACAAGAAAATTGCTTCATGCACTCTGCGCGACCTGATATTCTATCCTATCCTACTCTATTCAGCGGCACACTCCTAATTAGCATCGATTAACCATGTTAATTTACATGGTTAAGCCAGAGTTATCTATTGTCGGGTGGTAGTAATCATGGTGAAAAGAATTGGCAAGTTCAGAAGAACCTCAGGTCTTTAATTGGGACAGAGTTATCCACAAGGGAGTAAGGACGAGTGACGGAGTGCCTGCCGGATACATCGCTGCGGACGACGCAGACTCGATTGTAATACTGGGACCCCGGACGCGGCAATATCGCATCCCAAAATCAGCAGTCACATATTTTGACGGCTCTGAAGTCAGGGTGAGTGTCAGCATACAGGAGTTGCGCGAGTACCTTCAGTAGCTGGCGGATTCATCTCACTCTCTCTTTTTCCGTACATCTCCATCTTCTTCACAATAATAATAATTTGAGAATAACACAGCACATGTACCTGTGTGTCTGTGCGTGGATATAGAGAGAGCGCGCACACACATACAACAAAGTAATGCAAGTTTCTTTGCAGAGTCTAAAAAGCAGCCATCTTCTTGAAGATTCCAGACAGTGGCAGTCGAAGGAATAGATGTACTGAGGGTCATTGCAATTACGGCCTTTGCCGGCGGCACTTCTCTTGCCGGCGCGCTGATTGGCCGCTACTTCCGCTTCAGCGACAGGCAGATGCTGTTCCTGACTGCCTTTGGCGCCGGCATACTGATATCTGCCGCGATTTTTGAGATGGTAATTGAAGCTGAAAAGGAACTCGGGATTGCAGTCACCCTTATCGCATTTGTTGCCGGGTCCGGCATATTTACGGCAGCTGATTTTCTGGCCGAGCGGAGGGGAGGCGGCGCCGGAATACTCTTGGGGATAGGCCTTGACTCGATTCCCGAGTCGCTTGCCATAGGAGCTTCTGTTGCCGGCGGCGCCGGGTTTGTAGTCGCACTGCTCATAGGAATACAGAACGTGCCAGAAGGGATTGCGTCGTTCCGTGAAATGACAGAGCAGAAAAAGACCGCCTTCAAAGGAGACAGGAAAAAGGCGCTAATGGCAGTAGGGATAGTGTCTGTAATCCCCGTAGCCCTTGGCATGGTAGGCCTTTTCTTTTTGCAGGGAATGCAGGTATTCATTGCGCTCACTCTGGCAGTATCTGCTGGCGGCATATTTTACATGTTATTTTACGACATGATCCCAAAGGCTCACAAGGAGCGAAATTGGCTTCCCACATTTGG
>DATEIL010000175.1:0-3990 GCA_035279085.1 Nitrososphaera sp. | reverse complement strand
ATTGAAATGCCTCGCTTGAAAACGACAAACTAGACAAGGAAAATCGGCAGATGCCAAAAAAGACCGCCTCGGCTCATTTTACCCTTCAAGCAAGAAACACCTGCACCGTATTTAAATCTAGTGCGCCCTGATGGTGCAGCCATTCCATAGCCACTTGTCCATAACGTATTTAATATATGCACCACAATTTTACCTTGCCCATTATACTGGCGTGATATGTTTTGGTCAAAGTATTCATCAACGGTTACGGAAACATAGGCAGGCGACTGGCAAGTGCACTGGCCTTGGATAAGGAGATACAATTCGTTGGTGTCGCAAAGTATACCCTAGATGACAAACTAAAGGAGGCGCTGGACAACCGGCTCGACGTCTATGTTCCAGACGCAAGCCTTGCGGCATTCAAAGACAAGGGATTTGATGTTTCAGGGACGGTCGAAGAAGCGGTGAAACAAAGCGATCTGGTTATAGACGCAGCGAAAGAAGGCGGCGGGTTTGAAAACAAGAAAAAGCTGTATGAGCCTCTGGACAAGCCTGCTATATTTCAGGGAGGCGAAGACCGACACGGCGAGTCGGCTGTCGCTGACATTATACACAATTCCCGAGTCAACTATGCAAAAGCATCGGGCAAAAGATACGTAATTCAGGGAAGTTGTAATGTCTCTGGAATGGGCAGGATAATGCAGCCGCTTATAGAGAAATTTGGAGAACGAATCAAGCGTTTTGATGTCGAGCTAATCCGCAGGTGGGCGGACCTTGAAGATACAAAGGCTGTCAAGGACTCTATCGAGTGGGACAGGCATCCCCACCACCAAGATGACGTCAAAGACTTTCTGCCGCAGGCAAACCTCTACGTGGATGCCTTCAAAGTCCCGTCACGAATGATGCACCTGCACCAGATGTTTATCCGGTTCAGCGACAGGGCTCCATCCAGGGATGAAATTCTGGATGCTTACCGCAACGAGTTTGGTGTTGCAATCCTGTCATTTGCAAAAGGCACAGGCGATGTTAGAAAGAAGGCTATCGAACTTGGATTTCCACATGGCGATACAAACATGGTCCACATCCACGAGGATATACTCCGCGTGCAGGACGACATGGTGAAGATAGGCTACTCTGACGATCAGACCGGGATGGTCATCCCAGAAAACCATCTGCTATTGCAGTCAATGGTATTCAACCGGCCACGGGATGAGGCCCTGAAGAGGACAGACGCGCTTTTTCAGGTTAGCAAGAAGCGCAAGATACTCGAAGAAGAAATCAAGTAGATATCTTGCAGCTCGTTCCGATTTTTCTCTGGGCAGTATAGAATGCCATGAGCAATATCCCTACGGAGACAATCCTCAGAGGCAGCTGATAATTGGAAAGCAGGCTCGATGCTGCAACACCTGCCGCGCCAAAGGTGCTGGCTGCATAGAATCCAACCGACGAACAGCTCGCGCACATGCTCGAAATTGTTCCTAGCGTCGAGCCCGACAAGAATGACGTCTTTCCGACTTTCAGACCTGTCCTGAATAGAAAAATATTCAGAGATAGGACTATCCCTGCAAGGACTGCTGTCACTATTGAAAGGCAAAAGCCTCCAATGGCATCTTCTGGGATTGGAAAGTAGAATGTCACAGTCGGGGAGAGCAATATCAGGCCATCAAGAATATTGAAAATAATCCATAGCCCTAGTGCAGACACTGCTGCTACCGCAAGGTAAGTTTTGTCCGAAAATACCATCCTCAATGCAATCGCCGTGCTGCCTGGACCTGTCAATCTGGTTCCCGTTAAGAGAGTCTATGTTTGGAGTGCGTTCACATATTACTCTTTTCAGGGCCTGCCTCACTTCTCTTGCCATGCCTCCCGACTCTTAATATTAGCTTGGCAGGACACAGAAGGCTTCAAATATAGACAGGTCACAAATGAATACTATAGTTGGCACAGATACAATCAAGGAAGGAATGTGCGCTCTGTGGAACTACACTACCTGTAGGCGCAGCGGTAAGCCTCTGCAATGAATGCATGAAGTGTGCGGACTGCTGCGTCGGTCTTGAGAAGATGAAAGACTAGTTATTTCTTACTCCACCATCTTTAAGGTATCAGTTATCGTCATTATCCCAACCACATTTCCTTTCTCACTAGCCAGAATACACTTTGCAAACCTTACAAGAGGTATTACGGCTTTGGCAGGGGTCGAATTGTCGACTATGGGAGGAGGTGGTTCCATCATTTCAGCCGCAGGGACGTTGCGCAATTCCTTTTCATCTTTTTCCACCATTATTTTTGCAAGGCCGTCTTCTGTCAGGATCCCGACAACTTTGGATCCATCAAAGACCGGAATCTGGCTGATAGAGTTCTTCCGCATCACGTCTATCGCAGTATGCAATTTCTGGTCCCTCTGTACGGATATTAGATTGCGACTGCAAATATCTCCGACTTTCATTGAAGTGCGGCCCTCCAGCGAACCTAGGATTTCAAATATCCGCCTGGCTGTCTCATAGCTTGGTTTGCACCTGCCCGATTCTATCTGGTTTACCATGGATGTACTGACGCCGGTAAGGGAAGCCAGCCTTCGCTGAGTTATCCCTAGCCTAATCCGCGCCTGCTTGATGTACTCCAGTCTAGGCAGCATCTACGGGAGCTACTCGCCCGTCACATATACATGCATATGCTTGTCACCCATAGTTCTTGATAGCCTTATATTATGTGCAAGAGAAATTTTTTGTAGAACAGCAGAAGGCATGACTAATGACAATCAGGCGGGCAAATGGGACTCGGTAAAAAGATACAAGCTAACCAGAATGATAAATGAACTGTCAAGTGTCTCAGGACACGGAACAGAGCTCGTCACCGTCTATATCCCACCTCGCCGGCCAATTTTCGACATAGTTTCACAGCTTCGTAATGAGGCAGGGACAGCGTCAAACATAAAGTCAGACCTGACGCGGTCCCATGTCCAAGACGCACTGAGTACCGTTATTGAATACTTGAAAAAATACAAGACCACCCCGGAAAACGGTCTTGTTGTCTTTTGCGGAGCCATACCAAACGATCGGGGGATCGGCAAGGAGAAAATAGAGATCTACCCTGTTGACCCTCCAAAGCCCGTTCAAATCAGCCTCTATCGCTGTGACGACCATTTCTGGACTGATCACCTAAAAGACATGCTTAAGGACGACAAGTCGATTGGCATCCTTTCGATTGACACTCAAGAGACAGGACTAGGAGTACTGTCAGGAAATGAAGCAAGGACTATTGACTCGCTTACTTCAGGTGTTGCCGGCAAACACAGGCAGGGTGGCCAGTCTGCAAGGCGTTTTGAAAGACTTCGCGAAAACGAGCTCAACGAGTACTATCACAGAGTGGCGGACCATGCCAAGAAGGTGTTTATCGACCAGTTCAACGTAAAAGGCCTGCTGGTCGGAGGGCCGGGACCAACAAAGGAAAACTTTTTGAAAGAGGAATATCTGGACTACAGACTCCAAAAGGCGATAATCGCGACCCTGGATACCTCGTACTCTGGCGAGGAAGGGGTGCGTGAAATTCTAGACAAGGCGCGGCGTGAAGGCGTCCTGCAGGAATATAGGCTCATGGAGGAGAAGCACATAATGGATAAGTTCATGAACGAGGTTCATTCCGGCAAAGGCTTGGGGGCCTATGGTATTCATGATGTTGTAAACGCCGCAAAGAATGGTGTTGCTGAAATTGTAATCGTAACTGACGATATTTCGTACGTAAAGCTGGAATTCAGGTGCAAAGTATGCAAGAACGTCCAGGAAAAAGTCGTTCAAAGATCCGATATCGTGTCTACAAAGCAGCAGTACTTGTCCAAACAATGTCCCTCTTGTGGTGCCACAGACTATGAAATCGTGGAGCAAGACATAGTCGAGTACTTTGAAGAGCTCACGACGATGACAGGGAGCAGGCTTGAAGTTATTTCAGGCAAGACCGAGGAAGGCGCCCAGCTCGGAAGTCTGGGCAGTGCAGGTGCGATACTGCGATACAAAC
>DATEIL010000174.1:0-3044 GCA_035279085.1 Nitrososphaera sp. | reverse complement strand
ACAGGACAAGGCCTGCTTTTCTCATCACACTGAGATAGTCCTGATTGAACTCGTATCTGTGCCTGTGCCTCCTCTTTATTTTTGCCGACCTGTATATGCTCGAGGCTCGGCTGCCGGGGGCAACTGCTATTTCATGGCTGCCAAGCCGCATAGTTCCTCCCATGTCGTGGACAGTTTTCTGCTCGGGCATAAAGTCAATGACAGGGTTCTTTGTACGCGGGTCAAGCTCGGTAGAGTTTGAATCGGCGAGCTTGCATACGTCTCGGGCAAAGGCCACAATTGCCAGCTGGAATCCGAAGCAGATGCCCAGGTAGGGGATGCCGTTTGTTCTCGCATAGCTTGCGGCGTTGATTATCCCTTCGCTCCCACGCTTTCCAAAGCCGCCAGGCACGAGGATCCCGTCAAAGCCACGAAGCAACGAGATGTCCTTCTTGGCGCCATTCTCGAATTGCTCCGAATCCATCCATGCTATCTCCACTTTTCTGCCAACTCCTGCCCCTGCGTGCGAAAGTGCGTGATATACACTGACATAGCTGTCAGGAAGAGTGACGTACTTGCCTACAACGGCAATCCTGACAGAGCCAACTTGGCTTGTAAATGACTGTGCTATAGACTTCCAGTTGCCCCACTTTGGGGCTGATCTTTTCAGCAACAATCTCTCTGAAATGGCGTCAAGTGTGCCCTGGCTTTCAAGAACTTCTGGAACCTTGTATATGGAAGGAGCGTCATGACACGATATGACGCATTTCTCCTCGACGCTAGCAAATAAGGAAATCTTGCGTCTTGCTTCGGCGCTGAGGGGCATCTTACACCTTACGGCAAGCAGGTCCGGCTGTATTCCAATTCTCCGAAGTTCCTGGACGCTGTGCTGTGTGGGTTTTGTCTTTTGTTCACCAACTACGTCTAACACCGGTGCTAGAGTCACGTGTATGAATAGCGTGTTTGAAATTCCGTGCTCAAGCTCCATCTGGCGGAAGGCCTCCAAGAAAGGAAGGCTTTCTATGTCGCCCACCGTTCCGCCGCACTCTACTACCATTATGTCCAGACCTTCGTCGATAGAAACCTTCCGTAAGGCGTCCTTTATCGCATCAGTAACGTGAGGGATTATCTGAACGCACTGGCCAAGGTATTTGCCCTCACGCTCCGCACGGATAACGTCCATGAAGACCCTGCCTGTGGTAATGTTGTGATCCTTGGTCATTGGCATGTCGATAAACCGCTCATAATTGCCAATATCCATGTCACACTCGCCCCCGTCATTGGTCACGTAGACTTCGCCATGCGCTACAGGATTCATGGTTCCTGCGTCATAGTTGACATATGGATCGATCTTGACGCATGATACTTTGTAACCAGCAAGCTGAAGCAATTTGGCTGTGGATGCAGTCGTTACTCCCTTTCCAAGACCGGACATGACTCCGCCCGTAACGAATATGAACTTGCAAAATCCTGCCCGCCGCCTGGTCTTGGACTGCACGTCAAACTTTGGAATGACGCCTTTTTATTCCTTTTCTGCCGAGGCGCTATATTAATAAGAACAAATCACACAATGGTTTCTGTTAAACAGTAGAATGCAGGACAATGATCTTCGCAAATTGAGAGGCAAGTCTGCCATTGATGCAGCCCATGAAGGGATCACAGGAGAGGACGAAATGCGTCTGGGTTCGGCGATCGGTGTGCTTTATGGCGTGGACAGCGACGAAGCAGTTGAAATTCATGCAAACTACCACATCGACAGGATTTTTGCTTCACTGGTGCAGCGGGCCAAGGAAAATGGCATGAGGAAAGAGACATTGGCAAAGAGGATGGCGGGATTCGACTTTTCCAGAATCGGCATAGAAGTTGCAAAGGGAAAGCTTGCGGAAGCAGCTGCCGTGGACTTGCTATTTCGGGAGCTTTCAAGGGCCGAGAGCAGCGGGAGCGCTGACGATAGGTACATCCAGTTTTATGGCTGAGCAAGAAAGGGCAAAAGTGCGCGCCATCTCGCCCTCCAGGAATTCATCCTCAGCATATGCACGCTTGCCTGTCTGCCTTTTTTTGACACAGGATATCGTGGCGTCTTGTCGTTTTGTGATGTAACATGGTATGTGATGCTTGACTATGATTCCGAACCTTCTTCGGGAAGGTAAAATGATCAAACAAAATATGCTCCTCTTTGGTTCTTCAAGAATTGGATTTCAGAAAATTCTTTGCCTGAAAGTTGCTAGCTGACGCATCACAATTCTAAATGCATCGAAAATGGCGCCCTTTATTCGAGTTGCTCGATATACCCTACTTCCCGGAGATAGTCTATGAAAAGTGCAACAAACCTGTCGTCCGGATTGATGCTGTAAACTATGTTGGCGTACCTGCTCTGGCGCACCCAGCCAATCTTTATGAGGTCATCCAAGTTGTTCTTGATATCTCCGCGCTTTAGGTGGGTCTTTTTGTGTAAAAGATAGATTGTCGCTAGTTTGCCCTCTTCGGCGAGCGCTTTGATTATTTTTATTTTCCCAAGGCTTCCGATCCCACTCTCGATTACTTCCTTGGCGTCCATCTCATTTCTCTGCCTTCAGCTTGTTCATTAGCAGAGGTTCAAGTTCGGCCAGTGAAGCGCCATGAAGCCCGATTTCTTTGAGTGACCTGACATCAACAAGCCTGCGCGCGTGTAGATCGTCCAAATAGTCTTCAACGTCCATTTTCTTGACACCAAACTGCGTGGCAAGTTCTTGGGCACTTATCCTGATCTCCTTCAGCTCTGCATACGGTTTCTTTCTTGCCTTTAGCGTCCTTACCAAGGCTATCAGGCTCAATATGTGGGGCTTTGAGAGTTCGTCAATTTCTTCGCTTGTCAGTGACGGGTGTATCTGGCCATGTACTTTGCGAATCTGGTCAAGGGTAACCCTGCCGGTGCCCTCGGATTCGGCAAGGTTTCCCGCATATAGCATAAGGTCAAGAGCATAGCGAACATCCCCCTTTACCTCCTCTGAAGTCGTAATTGTGGCAACCTTGTCAATGACATCAGAACCCACTGCCTTGGGCGCGAAGGCCTGAGAGCAGCGGCT
>DATEIL010000173.1:0-17804 GCA_035279085.1 Nitrososphaera sp. | reverse complement strand
CTTTGTCAGGTCCTCCTCTGCTATCCATACTGCTTCACCCTTTTCATACCCTGCCCCCAGGAATGCAAAACACTCGTCAAGCTCTTGAGATATATTAGAATAAACGGCAAAAACATGGCTGCCGGTAGTCAATTCTTCAAGCTCGGACAAGTATCCAGACTTTGAGCCCTGCCCACTATTAAGCTTGGGCGAAGGAATGTTCTAGAACATACTAGAATGCTGCACAATTGAGTTGGCTCATGAAGAATTCCGCAGCGGACTGGAACTTTCAGCACTTGCTGACTGCCGACTTGTAAGAAAGGCTAGTTCTTTGAGCCTTCCGCGCATAACCATGATGCGGGCTTGAATCAGGATAAAAGCTGCAAGACGATTGTGCTGTCAGGTATATGCGTTTGGTGACATTAAATTGAGGTAGGACTATGCCAAACGAAGATTTGACAGAGTCCTAGTTGTGTTGGCACCGGCCAAAAAACCGATTTGGTTATGAACTGGCCACGCAGGATAATACTATTTTGTGTCCGATTCAACGCGGAGGATGCGCGGCGACCAACTTGGGCTTATTTCCAGAAGTATGGTGACACTTTAGGTTGCACAATGGGCATTGTTCCCTGTCAGACTGAATGCACTGGCACGGATGAATCCTCATGAAACTTGCCGCGGCCGGTGTGTACTCCCCTGTACCATTGCAAAATGAGCATTCTACTGAACGCCAGAGTTCCAACTTTCCAGCATTGCAGCATACAGGACAGCCATTTGGCTGAACCCTCAAGCTATCAGTCTTACCCTCAATTCTCATAATAATTTCTAATAGAACAATACATCATTAGTATTTACGAGTAATGAAGAATATTTTGGAATAGACTCTCCGGAACGGTCAAGTGGCATAAGTAGTCATTCAACATAGATGCCAGAAAGATTTGATGACTGATAACATTTCTTGAACAGAGCATCGGCAACAATCGTGATCACAATCATTATTCTTGTTCTTCATTACACCTACTGACCTTCAAGTCCTATAGTCGCCTTGACGACGGCCATTGCTTGTTCCAGAGAGATATGGGCTCGAGGTCCCTAAGTGAAAGGATTTCCCTTGCCTTACAGCTTGGTCAACTGGCTTTGCATGCGAGACGCGAGAGTTTCCGAGGATGTTGTGCCTTCTAGTATGAGTGAACTTCTCTCTTGTGGGCCTTGAGCTCAACCGAGCTAGCAAAGGGCTTGTTACACCTGTAGCAAAGGTTTCTCACGCTGTACCTATACTTGATATGCGTAGCAAGTTCATCCTCACTCTCTATGATTATGTTGTTGTTGTGAACATGTCGTGCCTGCTCTGACGCATTGTTAAATCTAATCCACATTTGCCGTATAGTAATGGGAACAATGTTCTATAATAAAGTTCCTATATTGGGAATTAATGTTTGAGCAGCCCCTTTTTTCGGATAAGTCAAATGACGTAAAGCCTGCTTTCTCGAACCAGGCAAGACCGACTTAGAGCAAATGTCGATCTCACTAGGTAGGACAAAAAATTTCTTGGCACCGAACAAATGATACAAACAGTATTATTCATACGGGGCATGGATTGGTCGGGGACGCCACAGCCTGCGACCTTGCGGCTATCTCAACAGCCAATGTCGTACGTATCCACTAATGTGGATGGAATTTGGAAATTGTGCAAATGACAAGTTTATTTTTCGTGAGCATCATAGTTTTGAATAACTAGCAATGGTCGCCGATAAAGCAAAGTGTTGCGTGAATTTATTGAATAGCCAGTAGCTGAAAAAAAGGAGTAACCCTAGGCACCTTGCTTAGTTCTGTCGACAAAAGGCCGTGTGAATAGTTTGAAGCAAAGTAGGTGCAGGCAGGCTGACTCCCGAAGAGCGGGTGAGAAAAGAGGTCACGCAGCACGGCGTAGTGACGGAATGGCTTGCAGTCCAGGTTGCCGGGAATACAACTGCCCGCAACTCAGCTAAGGGGAGATAGGGACTGCCAGAATGTTATTGTTCTTGCTAAAACATGAAAGCTTCAGCTCTTCTTCCGGCACTGTCCCACGATTTCATTAATAGTTTAGACGGACTTGACTAGTCATGGCAGAACCGGAACTAAAAGAAAAGTTACAAGAGAAGATAGGGGAATGCCTGGGCCTAGAAAGAGCCGTGCAGCAGGCGGTAGAGGAACTGGATTCAAAGGGGCTACTTGGCGATTACAAAGGCAAGCTCGAAGGCATGAAGGAAGAGGCTGCAGGTCATGAAGAAAAGTTAGAACATGTCATTCAGGCGGTAGTTGAGTCTGAAGGGCTTGATTCCGACAGTATAGAGGAAAGCGCAGGCGAGACGGTCCAAAAGGCAACAGAGATGATGAAGACTTACCTAGGAGAGGAACCGGATACGCTGGATGCGCTAGAATTTCTGTGCCTAGCAGAGGGCGGCGAGGTTACACACTATGAGGTGTTGAGCAAGCTGGCGCCGGAAGTCAAGTCCAAGAAATTTGCAGCAAGTGTGCGAACTATATTGAATCAAGAGAAGAGGCATCTTCAGTTATGCACGAGGCTCGCCAAGCAAGAAGTTACAGCTTGACGAAGGTCCTTTTCGCTTTTTTTGCACTGAAATGATGGCAAGGATCCGTGTTGAAGAGGTTGACTTTGTTGTTGATACTGCCTCAGCTTTTCTGATGCCTCGGATGCTATCGTATCTAATCTAAGCGTGACCGTTCAGGGTGCACCTTTAGGAAGTAAGAGGAAACATGTCTGTCTCTTTTGTATGGCGCATGGGGAGCAGCAAGATTGTGGACTAGAGCGGATATGCAAGTGAGGGGAAAGCATGGAAAATTAAGAATAAGCTGTGAGGCGTGCATTGAAGAGACTGCAAATAGGCAGGACCATCACTTGCAGATTCTTTCACGGCTTCTGGCTTGCGAAATCCTGACCGCCGGCCTCGTCACTGAGATCAACATTTTTCATTGTACTGTTTCCAGGATCTTGGAGAATTACAGGGTCTGAAGGAGGGCTGTACTGTCGGTTAACAATGCCGCTTTTTGTCGCCTGCATGCGGTCAATTTTCTGGATCAGCAGGATAGTCAGCAGTCCAGATACAACGTCCAAGATATCACTTGCGACATATAGCCAGGCACTTTCAGTCGATTCGCCCAAGAACCCTCGCCTAAAGATCGCCCAGCCAACTACGTTGGATATTATCCAAAAAGCCCACCACAGACTGACGATCGGTGGTGTGTCCATCTGGGCTCGACTGAGTTTCGAGCTGGCGCCTGTTTCAGATGCGCTAACATTCCAAATCTCTTTGGTGCCCACAAATGGTTTCCAGAGACACAGGATAGGCACAAAAAAGTAGATGACGGCTCTTAGTGGGCTAAATTCCAGCTCTGTCGCCCCTAGCGACGGAAGGTTCCGATATGCCCTGTAGAACCAAAGGAAGAATAGGATAATCGCTGCAATAATCGCAGTAAATTCAGCCAGGGCAAAGAAACCATAAGCCAAGAATAGATAATCAATCGAGTCTGATGTAACTAGCCCTTCGTCTAATTCCAGTATTTCGATCGGAATGAAAGCAACCGCTATCGCTATCCAGACATATGTCATAACTATGGCTTTGCGTGCCGTAGGATGGGTGGAAACAAACGGCCTCACGTCGTTACTGCCATGGCTGCGCGCCATACAGGACATAGTACTATGTTATATAAAAGAAATCAGGTGATCCTTGATTTACAATGTATCCATGCCTTGGGACAAAGAATGCAAAAGGAGACGGCGCCTGTTGGTTTATTGAGGTTAATCCGTGTGTATGCGAGAAGGCGAACCAAAAGGAGAACGATGTAGCGACTATGCGCCCTAACAGGTGCGAGTTGATATCAGGTTGGCCGAATGACTAGGATGATAAGATGTATGCACGGTAGCAATACTGATATTCAGAAGCACGCACCGGCAGACAATACGATTTCTAACAGTCATTCTGCCAGATGGATGTTGGACACAAGTCTACTAAGGTCAAGGATAACAATAATAAGAATTAGTCAATTTTGACAGGTATTCCATGGGAGAAAGAATATGTTCCAACTGTGATGGCGGTGCAATGAAATCTGAGACGGGAGACATCCAGAGAGAGATCAAGGTGAGTTTTGTCAAATTATCAGTACAAGAATACCTTCCAGATATTTTGAAGGGATATGGCCAATACACGATCTATGTGTGTGAGAGCTGTGGCAAACTTGAGGTATTCCTAAAGAAAGCAAAGATGACTGCAAGAAGCAAAGAAAAGACCAGCAAGGCGCTGGCTCAGCAGAGCAATAGGCACAGGGCATCGAATTGATTTTGTAAACCTTTCTTTTTGATGAATGAATGCGTATGCATACATGCCCATTGCTATCTCTGATCTGGAGTTCGCAAATGTAACTGCTATTGGCGCTGAAATTACCGTCTAGCATGCAAGTGCAGCCCGGCAGATTGCAATTGACTTGTCGATATGTATCGCGCATACATATCTTATTCCGATTCCAAGCAAACGCTCGACCAGTGCAAAGGCTTTTCTGCTGATCGCATAGTTTGGACCTGCAAAAGTCATACAATATGGAAGTATTCCAGATACCAGCGCAGATAGGATAATAGTCCGGTCTTTGGCAGTGAAATTGCGGTATTCGCATTTGACCATTGCAGCTGCACGTGCTTGGTCTTCCGGATCAGCAATATAGTTAACCAGAAAGTCAAAAAGACCCCGTAACCCAAGGTTTCCTTCACTTTCCAGCCGCAGTCTCAAACCCGGGTTTTTTGATACAAACTCTTCAATTAAGTGACGAAATTTGCTTGCCGAACCATTCTCTATGTCGCGGTAGATCTGTTGGATAAAACCCGCTGTCGTGCGGGCGACGAAGTATGGTTCGTCAAATCTTTTATCTTTCAGCCCCTCTATTATTTGAATTTCAATATCCCTTATGATGTCCGCGTAAATTGAAAGCACCCGCTTGGATGCAGGGTCTTGAAATGTGTGTGAAGCTTTCAATGCATCAGTGCTTGAAAGTATCTCCCTAGTATCTGCTACCATGCATTCAGCGGAACAGCATTCGATCTGCTCTTCATTTGAAATCCCGGCTAAACTAATCTTGTACCGCCCAGATTTTACATACGAACCAAGGCTTGACTTTAAGTCCCAAGCAAATGAGCAGCGTTCGGATTGCGTCCCGGACTTTTCTGGTCTTAGTCCTATTCGGGCTATCTCGGTAGAATTTTCGTCCAGAATCAGTAGGGAATAAAAAGGAGAAGAAGTAGTAGCAGAACCAATATTTCCTTGAATGGTCGCCGTTCCAGAAATTGGTGTAACTGATGAAGAGAAGATTAGCCCGCTTCTATTGTCAATATGGAGCCGGCAGTTGGACATTATTCCATTATTCTCGGTCCGATCGCTGCCACCAAGGTTCACTGACCTAGATTCTCTGCGTGCATGTGCACTCGCTCCCTCCGCGAGGCTCTCGGAGCCATGTAACCGTTCCAATCCTTAGCCGACCTGTCCTGCCGGCCACGCCTTGGCCATTCGTTCAAACTTTTCAACCCGCGGTTGAGCAGGGATGGTGCCGAGGTAAGATAGCCGATACAGGCCCCCTGTGGCATGAAATGCACTATCAAATTCCAATCCAGAACCTACCCATTCATCGCTCAATGTAGTGTAGTCAATATGAGCGTCGATTGGCCTATAGGTATTCGAGTCTTCCACCAAATCCACCCTTGACATTTTGCCTTGTCGCGTCGAAGGTGTGTAGCTTGAAAGCCCGTCTTTGATGAATGAGACAAATTCCTCGACTGAATCAAATAACTCTGATTTCAAACCTTTTGCCTGCGTGGTTTGAGCGGCGAAAATTCTCTTGCCGCCTGGAGCGCAAACCTCGATATCGCAGCTCTGCGATCGCACTTCAATGGTAGCATCCATTAACTGCATGTCTCCTGAAAACAATGCAGTACCTAACTTGCCGACGATAGGAACGTTTGTGCGCCTGCCAAGGATGTAGACAGATGGCTCCGAATTTCTTGATGATGTATCCATGACAGCACACCTGTATGCGCATGAAATCGAATCAATGCCCATTGATGTAGGCAGAGGCCACAGTGTGACGCCTCTGAGTTTCAAGAGGCAGAATGAAACGATGCCATATCCATGATAGACCCTAGGTCTGAGCCAACCCACTGGAATTTGAGATTCAAGATAGTCTGCATCCAAGCGGAAATTGAACAGGTATCTGTCAATGAGCTGCCCATAAACAGATGGTTTTATCATGCCATTAATAGCAAAAGGCAAGTTAATTAATCTTTGGTTGGTCAGCCAACCAGGCTTTATATGCAGGCTTTCTTAATCATGCATTCTTGACCAAGGATGCCTCCACATGTGCGCGCACCGCGTACGAGCGCGTTCCTCATGTATAAAATGCACAGAATAATGGCCCCCAAGTTTGTTTCAGGCAGCATCACAGACCAAATCATTTCTCCTCGTCGTTGCTGTCATGGTGGGGTTACGAGTCGTCAACATGATTTGTAGCATAGAGCGGGATTGGTCCCATGAGGTTGCTAACAGGTTGTTATTATTGTCGGTATCCCAGAATCCTTGAAGAATCGCACATGTATTTCCGTCCACGGAACCTTGATGACCATAAACATCGATATTTTGGAAAAAAAGCAGTAAATCCTAAACCACCGGTTAGCTGGGAATTACCAACTTGGTCAAATATTGCTACCAAGTATTAATACTAAATTAGCGAATGATTCTTGTTGCAAATCGGTATTGACAGTTTTGCGGCTTCATTCGACGATGCTGGCCTGAAGGCGAGCCCATCTGAGCGCCTGCTCGATCTGATAGAACAAATCCAACGGTCAGATCAAGTCGGACTTGACGTTTTTGGGATAGGCGAACATCATCGCAGAGAATTCCTTGACTCGGCCCCTGTTGTCATCCTCGCAGCAGCTGCTACACTGACAGAGCATATTCGCCTCACCAGCGCGGTGACCGTGCTCAGCGCCGCCGACCCTGTGCGGATATTTCAGGAATTCGCGACGCTCGACCTGCTGTCTAAGGGTCGAGCAGAGATGGTTGTGGGCCGTGGCTCGTCTATTGAGGCCTTTCCGTTATTCGGCTTCCGACTGGAAGACTATGATTCCCTCTTTGCAGAAAAGCTGGATTTGCTGCTAAAGATTCGTGAAAATGAGCATCTTCACTGGTCAGGCGATTTTCGACCGAGCCTGGCTGGCCAGGGGATATACCCAAGACCCTTACAGAATCCTTTGCCCATATGGCTGGGCGTTGGCGGAACGCCAGAATCGTTCATCCGGGCCGGAACACTTGGGCTGCCATTGATGGTCGCAATAATAGGCGGCGAAACGCATCGCTTCCGACCACTTGTCGATCTCTACAGGGAAGCTGGAAGGCAGGCAGGGCATCCACCCGAACGATTGAAGGTTGGACTGCATTCACTTGGCTATGTCGCTGAAACCACCCAAGAAGCCGCGGATGACTATTATCCAGGCTACGCACGCGCGTTCACCGAAATTGGAAAGGAGCGCGGATGGCGTCCGGTCACTAGGGCGGGCTTTGATGCACAGCGCGGTCCACAGGGCGCTCTGATAATAGGCAGTCCGGAAGAAGTCGTGGAAAAGATAGTGCGACATGGCAAGGCTCTAGGTGGAATATCCCGCATCACCTTCCAGATGAATGCGGCCTCATTGCCTCAGGCAAAATTGATGCGGGCAATAGAATTGCTGGGCAAGCGTGTAGCACCTGCGCTCCGAAAGGAAATTCAAAGTGACGTCGTCTGAGCAATTTGAACGCCAAGTGGGCATATCTTGCAGAATCTGCATCCTTTTTTTACGCTGAGATTACATGACACACCATGTAACTCTCAATGGCAACAAGGGTCAGATGTTGAAGCTTCGCAACCATCGCCTGGCTGCTAACCGGAACTATTCAGAATGAAAAAAGAAAATGAGGAAGGGCTTTTTACGCCCTTTTCAGCTCTTAGGAATGCTCACTTGCGTCTCCGAGTTTTACCTGGGTGTCTTGGTATACAAGGAACGTGAAGAACAGTGGTTGTTCAGGATTGTCTACCGGCCAAGTAGTGGACTGCGATTCCGGTGCATCGATTGCTCCACCTCTCGGCTCTGGAATTGACACTGGATAGTCTACCTGTGGAGGGTTTTCAAGCGACGGATCCGATGGTAGTGGTGTAAATGACTGTGCCTGCTCTGGCGTTAGAGTCGCACCATTAGGCAGTTCTACTCCGCTTGGGATGTTGATCGCAAACAAGAATACCAGCGTAGGGCTCTGCGCGTCGTCCCTCAGGCTCCTGTAAAAGTTGTTCTCGTCCATGACATGCGCAACCATCACGTGTGTAAAGATGTCTTCAGCCACTACCCTATCATTGTCAGACTCATCAATCACCTTGGCATGGCCATACAGAAATGCCGTGTCGTACAATTGCGGTACGTCTGAGCGGTCTATGTGTGAGGCACCGTGCTGGATCTGGTTGAATCCGACGTTATTGACCATCTGTAGAAATTCTGCCTGCCTTGTAGGAGCTGGAATTCCGGTAGTGTTCCATACGGTGTCGGTCAGAATAATTCTGTATTTGTGGCCCTGGATTTGATGGTCTCCATAGGTAACAGGAGCAGTGTAAGTGGCAGTATAGTGCGTCAAATCACGATCATTTCCCTGCTCAAATACCCCTCTGAACCTTGCGTCACTGCCGGCAGAGACTCCACATGCCAATGAATCAGCGCAATCAAATGTGTCTTCGAATGGAAACAATCCGCTTGGACCAAATACATTGCTCAGTCCGGCCGCAGGTTCATACAGTGCTCCTGACGCCCTTGCCTTGACAAGCGTATCTTCGTCGTTAGGCTGTGGCAATTTTATTCCCCTGAATGTCTCTGTGTGGCTTGCTTCTGCTGATGATGCCATCAATGCGTTGTTGCTATTGTTGTTGCTGCTGACAATAGCCGTGACAGCGGGAATCATGGCCACCAGCATCACTCCAATAGCAATGCCAATGGCGACGTTTCCCCTGACTTTTCCATTTTCGTCATGAATTCTGCTACGAGTCATCCCGGGTTCAGTCTCGCTATGAGTAAAGGCTTTTTTCCCAACTCACACCCAAATCTTTCCCAAATTTCAGAATGTTTTTCCAAAGACAGCTTTATATCGAAATGGCAAGGTCATGGTCATGTGCTATTCATGCCATGCGGCACCTGCTACTATGCCAGCCTTTTGTTCGCAGGGCCGTCTGGCATTTATCGTCTTGTCTTCAAGGTTTTGTCCGCGGGCCGAGATGATGGCACAAATAGCCCTTCGGGTAGCCGCTACATCGACCCCAGGTTCAAACGGGTGCTATGGTATTTGATTGGTAGCACAAAGGGCGGAGTAAACAGGGCTAAAATCATAGAACTTCTCAATTCTCGGCCGACTAACCCAAACCAGATAGCAAATGAACTAAAGCTAGACTACAAGACGGTGCTACATCACCTGAAGGTTCTGACAGAAAATGGGCTGATTATTACGGAGAACAAGGAGTCGTATGGCGCTGCATATTTTCTCACGCCTATCATGGAGAATAACTTTCAGTCATTCGTGGAGATTCTTGGTAGGATAAAGAAAAAATAAACATGAAAGGAAGGAGGCAATGCGGGTTGAATTTGGGAAAAAGTAAATTAACTAACCTTGGCCGCGGAGACGTGCAACTATAGTCTATGGATTTCATGTTAGCCGCTGCAGGCGCTGCCATTGCAAACATTGGTCTGCTAGGCGTCATAATAGCCACTTATATTCAAAATGCCAGGCTAATCAGATCATATTTCACCTATGGTTTGGTATTGGTCGCTTCCCTCTTTATGACACAAAACATTGTCATTGTAGTGTTCTGGTTCAATCTGTACACCGCTGGACCTGCCATTAAGAATATTGTAGATGCTGCGTCGCCTTACCTATTTACAATAAACCTTGCACAGACTGCAGGTCTTGCAATACTGCTATGGATTACTAGAAAGTAAAGATGCCAAGTTAGGTGCCGACAACCTGTCATGTGGTGGCTCAAAATTGAGGCAAGACTAGGCCAAACATTGATCTGACGGAGCCTGTAAAAATATATGATGTGGAGGATACGGCGGTACGTATCTAACTGCGATGACCTATCATGGAAAAGCCCATCGACTTGTTTCGTACCACAATATTTCAATAGCTGAACCGAGATCATGATCATGTGATAGGTGGTTCTTCCATCGTGGTATTTGTTCTAGGCATGGCTATGATGTTCACGCTGCTTTATTTCTCCATAACTTACTCTCATGAAACTAATACCATTCCAATAGCTCGAATTACTCAAGATGAGTCAATCCTCATCGCCGATTCTGACTTGAAGCAGAGGCTGCCTGAGTACAAGGGAATTGTTGGTATCGTAGACCCTAGCTGGTCACGCTATGTCCCCCTGGCTGAATTTGAGCAGAAGCGGCTGGACGTGCCCCTCATTTACGTCCCTCCAAACGGAACATTGCTAATGGTGACAGAGGCCGGCTATGAAAAGAGAGGTGCATGTGATACCAGCCTTTTAGCATACTGTGGATGGATGGAAGATAAATACAACTTTGACTATGGAAGCCGGCTTGTCTACGGAGTTGAATTGCAAATCGATTCGCAGGAGGCTCTTGCGATGTACATGATAGATGCTACCAATGGCAGAATTGTGGACTCTACCTTTCTTAGAAGTGATTGGATACATGCCCATACTGATGAAGAAGAATCTTGGTCTTTGCAATGACTGACTCCTGCTCTCAAGACGATGTCTGATGGATCAATGGCCCGGCTGCTATTTGCTAATGCTTCTCTTACTTCCTCATTTTAATTATTGAGCTGGAAGAACTATTATTGTTCCTTGAATCCACGGGTTAGGTTCACCATGATAGCCGTATCTTCCCTGCTCCGTAAACGTAAAGCTATAGCCTCCTTCAGGCATTATGAATCCTGTTGCTAAATCTTCTCCTGAATCGAATAGTCCTGAATCAGAAACGACATTGTGAGGTACAGTGTCTTCATTTATCCACTGGACTGTATTATTGACGCCAATCACAACAGTGGTAGCCTCTGGATCTAGATAGGGTGGATTGCTTGCAAGGGATGAGCCTTCAAGTATTCGGATGTTAGCAAAAACGGCTCCTGGAAAATCACCAAGTACCGGATCTTCATCAGGGTCAGAAGTGCCTGTAGAAATAGTCTTTCCACTTGTACCGTAGAAACCAAAGTGGGAATCAAAACCGCCGACACCAACTGCCATCGCAACGATAAAGCCGATGCCTACTGCAAGTCCAAGTAGCACTGGGAGGACAATGCCATCAGACATGCTATTGGTTCGCTCATGCCGCCTTTTCAACTTATGTCCAAATCTACGAAGGGAATCTAGCGGCTGTTCCGCATGCTTCCCTGATGTTGCCAGACGAAACGATTTGTCACAACCTCCAGATCTGTTGTCTTGACGGGAACCGTCATTTTTCTTATAGGCAGTCAAATGGCATCTGCGAGAACGCAACAGCTCCAGTTTATGACACCGAACAAGTTAACTACGAGTGCAATTCCTACTTCCCTATATGAAGCAGGGGTACCGCAAAGTCACGTGCGCACAGTGCGGAGCCGTGGTTGGGTTCGTCACTCTTCAGCCATATACCGCAACAATAGTAAAGGCATATTGCGACGATTGCTACAATACCCTGAGTTAGAACCGTCTGTCTCTAATCGAGTAAAAAATGAAGCTAGACCGCTCTCCCGTCATATTTCTCATTACTATGCAGATAATTGGCAGATCTTTAGCGTAAAACCAATCCCGAATCACACTGCAGTTGACTCGTATCCCTGCCTATAGTTTTCGCTCAACTCGGTCTGTTCTTGTGCCCTTTCACTGTCTTCCTTATTGGCGCCTTCATGGGCCTTGCCGGCAAGTTCTTTTTCGAGGTGCTGTCGTCTGTCCTGATCGGTCGTAAAGACCGCCCCACACACGAAACATTGAAAGTCTGCTGTTACCTTTTCTAGCTCTTCCTCCTTATCCATACTGTACCCTTGCTCTGCATAGGCTTTACGAATTTCCTTGTTTGATTCCAAATCCATGTAATGTTTGTATCTAGTATGTAATTGCTCAATTCATGTTCACGCTATGTTGCAAAATCGCGCTCGCGGAGCGCCCATCTGGGCTATGCAGTTTTTTTCTGCGCCTAGTGCCCCCAGCCCCCACGTTTTCTATTGATACTATGGATGGTAGCTTCCTGCCCATCTTGCCTTTGCAATAGGCATCTGAGGCAAAAATGGATCGGCATTGATCTATTCGTCATTTTCGCCTCCTTGTAGAAAAAATATTCGCCTCGACATCTGCATGAATAGCTGGGTCAAACCATGCGAGATGCATGGACATCAGATCGTGATGCCTAGTCGATCCCAGAAGAGCGATTTCTACTGCTCCGTCATTTCCTCTGCTTCGATTGCCTTCAAGATTCTCGCATTGACTTCATTCATGTCAAGGTTTGCTCGCAGGTACTTGTTCAAGTCACTTGGCGCAATTATCCCCACCGGCCTTCGAGTCTCTTCATCTACTACTAGCAGGTGTCTAACTTTATTGCTCAACATGAGGTCTGCTGCCGCTTCAACCGTTGCTTGCTTTTCTATCGTCGCAATAGGCGAAGACATTATTTCACTTACGCCAACCGCTTTACTGCTTGCTCCTGTGGCACATATGCGATCGACAAGATCCCTCTCTGTGACTATTCCCACGGGCTCGCCTCCCTTTCCGGATTTATCAATCACCAATACCGAGCTGATCCGCTTGTCGTTCATTTTCTTGGCGGCCTCGTGAGCGTTGGCTGACAGGTCTACGGATTGGAGGTCTGCAGACATGATTTCATTTATGGCGTTTCGCATGAATATATCTACGATTGATTCTATAATAGAATATGCAAAATGGCAGGTACCATATTATTAACCGCGCAGCAAGACAATATAGAAAGGATAGCGGGATTTAATGGTCGCTCTTGCTTGGTTGAAGGGCAATGTCCAAATGCATCACTGACGGCCTGAACAATCGATTGAAGAATTCACAGTCGATGAACCTTGAAGATGAGCAAAAGTAGCGCATTTTACATATTTAGAGAATTTCAAAGGTGGTATGAAAACGAAAGGCAAGTCCAATTCCTTGGTAAAACACTAGATCTAGAATGTAGCTCCGTCAAATTATTTTCGGTCCCCACAACATTGAGATGATTTCGCGGCCAACAAATATTTTTCCTACTTCCAAACGATTTGCCATAGATTGTTGTAGGTATTTGGATAGAAGACACGTGCTACGCAGTAGTACCCTTGTATTCTTTATTCTTGCTATCCTTGTCCTTCAGGTGCTCGGAAATGGTTTCTTTTAATGTCTTGGTAACTATTGAAAGAATTCGGGGATCATTTAACTTGGGCACGACATAATCAGTCTTTAGGTGCTCATCATCAATCAGTCCTGCAATTGCATATGCAACGGCCACAAGCATGTCTTCGCTCAGGGTTTTGATCCGGAGATCCAGTAGTGCTCTGAGAAAAGATGGAAATACTACTGCATTGTTAACTTGATTGGCAAAGTCTGATCTCCCTGTTGATACAATCTTCGCTCCAGCACGCAGTGCGTCGTGAGGAAGGATTTCAGGGTCAGGGTTGCTTAACGCAAATACGATGGCATCAGGGCTCATTGATTTTACAATACTCTCGCTCAATATGCCTCCCTTTCCAGATACACCGATAAAGACATCCTTTCCTTTAATTACCCGTTGCAAATCACCTTTTGATTTTACAGGATTAGTTTTTTCGGCTATTTCCTGCTTGTAAGAGTTAGTACTTTTATCATTGCTACGGATACTGAAATCTTCTCTCCCTGCATATATTGCTCCCTTGCTATCAGTTACGGTAATGTCCCTGCACCCTGCTTCATACAAGATTCTGAATATCCCGTAGCCGGCGGATCCTGATCCAGCTACCACTACGCCAATTCTGTCCAGTCTTTTGTTCACCAGCTTGAGGGCGTTAACCAATGCCGCAAGAGTTATCACGGCTGTTCCATGCTGGTCGTCGTGAAATACAGGTATCGAAAGGTCCTGTTGGAGTCTTTTTACAATGTCCAGGACTTTTGGTGATTCTATATCCTCTACATTTATTGCGCCAAACATTGGCTCAATTGCCTTAACAAATCGGACTAGCTCTTCCTTATCCTGAGTGGCTAAACAGAGAGGGAAAGCGTTGATGCCTCCCAGTATTTTGAAAAGGACTGATTTCCCTTCCATTACTGGAATGGCTGCTTCTGGACCAATATTTCCAAGACCAAGCACCCTTGAGCCATCACAGACTATTGCCACATTATTCCATTTCGATGTATAATCATATGCGAGCTCCTTATTTGCGCTTATCTCTCTGGAAACGTATGCAACGTTTGGAGTATAGATTAAGCCAAGTGTTCCTTTTTCTACCTCGTCGTTGTTCTCAAAGAGGGTCTCCAGCGATATTCTGCTCTTAATTTCGATTTTGCCCCTCAACATTCGATGGAGGTTTATGGCGTCATCTTTTTGACTCAATTTGTCACCAAGGTAAAATCTATCATGCATATTCTTTATGCATTATTGCTGAAACAACCAAAGTGCTGCTGAATCTGTTGGCAAATGTTGGCGGTATCTGGAAGGAGAAATCGATGAAATACCCGAATTTTCAGCAGTACAATGTCATGCGGTCCCTTCAATAGAAGGTATGAGCGCCTCTTTAATCACAAGTGCTCGCAAATCTGAGAAAAATTGCAAATGCAGCATAGACATGGAGTCGAGATCCTTTCTGTATTTTTCATATATTGATGTGACAGGTAATGCTGGTAGTATGGGATCAGTTTATTGCCTGATCTTATATTGCATGTTGAGCCAACTTTGCCATGGAAGCCGCAAGAATAGTTGAGCCAAAGCAGCCGTTACAGTTACAGCAGCTTGAAACTCCAAAACCCAAAGGTTCCCAAGTCCTTGTCAAGGTTCAGTCAGTCGGCGTCTGCCACAGTGATATTCATTTGTGGGAAGGAGGGTATGAAGGTCCGGAAGGACAATTCCTCAAAGCCACAGAGAGAGGAGTGAGGTATCCACTTACTCCGGGACACGAGCTCGCTGGAACAATTGAGAGCAAGGGTGAAGAGGTTGATGAAGTATTCAAGAAAAATGGGAAAGTTCTTGTCTATCCTTGGATCGGAGATGGCATCTGCCCCGCCTGCAGAGCGGGCGACGAAAACCTGTGCGACAAGCCTAGATCGCTTGGCGTCTATAATGATGGCGGTTATGCAGAGTACGTTCTAGTCCCGAGCTACAGATACTTGGTCAGACTGCCAGACGATGCGGATACCGACGAAAGTTCTATTTTGTCGTGTTCTGCCCTGACAGCATACAGCGCAGTAAAGAACGCTACAGTAAACCCTGACGACAATGTCGTAGTTGTTGGCGCAGGCGGCGTTGGCCTGATGGCCATTCAGCTTGTAAAGGCAACATCAGGCGCCAGAATAATTGTCCTGGACATTGATGACAGCAAGCTAAAGACAGCAAAAAGCAATGGAGCAGACATTGCCATCAATTCAAAAAAAGAAGATGCAGTCAAACAGGTGATGGAAGCAACTGGCAAGCTGGGTGCTGACGCAGTTATCGACTTTGTAAATGCTTCAAAGACAGCCGAGTCTGACATGCAGATGCTGAGAAGGAGAGCGAGAGTAGTGCTTGTCGGACTTTTCGGGGGCGAACTGAAAATCAACCTGATTTCGATGCCAACAAAAGCCTGCCGGCTTATCGGGTCATACACCGGCAATATGACAGAGATGGTGGAGTTGGTGTCGCTGGCAGCAAGGGGAGTGATCAAGCCAGTTGTTTCCGACAGGTTCAAGCTCGACCAGGCAACTGAAGCACTTTCAAAACTGAAAGAGGGTAAAATTGTTGGACGGAGTGTAATCAATCCATGACTCAGGCTGCATCACAATCAAGCTCCACCATAAGGACGGTCAACCCTGCAACCGAGGAGACCCTTCAGGAATACAAAATCATGACCAAACCGGAGGTAAAACTTGCAGTTGATAAAGCCCAAGATACATTCAGGCATAAATGGGGTAAAATGGAGTACAAAGATCGTGCGGATTTTTTGCATAATTTCGCTGCCGAATTAAGGAAGGACAAAGAAAAGCTTGCAAAGGTTGCCACAAATGAGATGGGAAAAACGGTAAAAGAAGCGCGATCTGAAGTGGAGAAATGTGCGTGGGCGGCCGACTATTTTGCAGATAACGGAGCAATCTTTACATCCGATGAAGTGGTAAACACCGATGCCAGAAAGAGTATCGTAACGTTTCAGCCACTTGGGGTAATAGGTAGCATAATGCCATGGAATTTTCCTTACTGGCAGGCTCTACGTTTTGCGGCGCCTTCTTTGATGGCGGGCAACACCATAGTATTGAAACCTGCAAGCGCTACAATGCAGTGCGGGATTGAGATAGAACAGGCATTTGCCAGATCAGGCCTGCCAGAAGGAGTTTTCCAGACTCTTGTGGGAAACTCTAGCACCGCAGAGGCCCTAATCGATTCGGAAATTAACGGGGTGACATTTACCGGTAGCGTTCCGGTCGGAGCAAAAGTGGCTCAGAAGGCGACATCGCAATTAAAAAAATGTGTGCTTGAGCTTGGAGGAAGTGACCCATTTATTGTCTGCGAGGATGCAGACGTCGATAAGGCATCAGATGGCGCTGTTAAAGGCCGATTCATCAATTGCGGGCAGAGTTGCATTGCCTCAAAGAGGTTCTTTGTTTCAAAGGGCATCGCAAATGAGTTTATAGAAAAATTTGTGCAAAAGACAAAGAAACTCAGGGTAGGAGATCCATTATCAGACGACTCGGATATGGGACCGCTCGTAAATGCCAAGGCACGGGACAGCATTGAATCGCTAGTAAATGAGACGGCAAAGGACGGTGCAGAATTGCTGACAGGAGGAGAACGGGTGGGAGGCAAAGGTTTCTTCTACAGGCCGACCATATTCGGCAAAGTTTCTCCAAGGATGCGCATAGCACAGGAAGAGTCGTTTGGTCCTGTGGCGCCGGTAACTGTGGTAGATGATGACAAGGACGCGCTGGTGCATGCGAATGATTCGCAGTTCGGCCTTGGGGCGAGCATCTGGACGCAGGACTTGGACAAGGCGGATAGATTATCGAGAGAAATAGAAACAGGCATAGTGACTGTGAATAACGTGGTGGCTTCTGATCCAAGAGTTCCCTTTGGTGGAGTGAAGAAAAGCGGCATTGGCAGGGAGCTCTCAAGATATGGAATGCTAGAATTTGTCAATATCAAGTCCATCAGGTACTACGATCGATTAATTGTTGACCATCATGTAGAGTGAGGTATCAAGAATATGCGTATGCTTGGTTCAATCTAGTGAATACTGACCTGCAGTTATATGATAGTGTGTGCTTTGATGCCAACGATTATGCATATTCTTCGCTATCCTGCAGAATGAAAGAGGTTCAGTCGCTGCTAGCGACCATTCCATCTGCATGTTGAGCATTATCGAGATCAACAGCGGACCAGCAGTAGATGGTGTTTCGTCTCGTTAAAAAAATGCCTTTATAAATATCTCGCTGTACGTTCGCTTGCGATAATTGCAGTGCAGAAAACAAGGGAGAATGGCACAAGAGGGAAGATTGATGGAGGTCGACTAACACGAATTCATTGGTTGGTATTCATGCAGTAGAGGCTTTTTCCAGCATTTCCG
>DATEIL010000172.1:0-9056 GCA_035279085.1 Nitrososphaera sp. | reverse complement strand
GAGGAGATTCTTGGCAGGCTGCCGATTGAGGTTCTGATGACTCTATAGAGATGCGTGTGCCTTAAGGCGAGAGCGTGGGAAGAAAGCCTCTCACTATCTACCTGAGCCACTACATGGTTATCGTCGTAGGTTATAACAGGTTGTGTATCTTTTTTTACCATCATGCAATAGAGGGGTGCCGTCGAGGCTGGAGGGTCTTGCTCTGCCTTATTGCAGACTGTGCCGCTGCAAGTATCGCGATTGGTATCCTGTGAGATGACGCACTCACATAGTCAAGGCCGATGCTGCTGCAGAATTCTATCGACCTCGGGTCGCCCCCGTGCTCGCCACAGATTCCTATCTCAATGTCTTTTTTTACCCGCCGGGCAAGCTGGAGAGCCATTCCCATCAACCGGCCGACACCCCTAGCATCCACAGTCTGAAACGGGTTGACCTTCATTATGCCCTTCTCCAGGTAGAATGGGAGGAACTTGCCCTCGGCGTCTTCCCGGCTAAAGCTAAACGTGGCCTGCGTGAGGTCATTGGTGCCAAAGCTGATAAAATCTACCAGATGTGCGATGTCGTCTGCGACAAGGCATGCACGGACCACTTCGATCATGCTTCCGAATTTTATCCGGAGCTTTACCCTCAGCCGGTGCTCCACTTCTCGTTTGGTCGACTCAAAGATCTGCCGGACCGAAGCAAGCTCTTCCACCAAGCCTACCTGTGGAACCATTATCTGAGGCTCGACGCTGATTGATTCTTTTGCCAGTTCAGCCGTGGCTTCGCATATGGCTCTTATCTGGGTCTCATAGATTTCCGGAAAAGATATCCCCATCCTTACACCCCGATGCCCAAGCATCGGATTCACCTCCGACAGCTCATGTACTCGCTTGAGCACCTTTTCGAGCCTTGAAATTTCATCCTGTTTGCCGCCTGAAGACTTTAGGTCAAAAAGTCGCTCCATCAGATCCTCCTCGTTTGGGAGGAATTCATGAAGCGGAGGGTCTAGCAGTCGGATTGTGACTGGAAGTCCGCGCATTTCGCCCAGTATCGCCTTGAACTCTGCGCGCTGCAGCGGCTCCATTTCAGCAAGGACCCGCCTCCTGTCAGCCTCGGTTTCTGCCATTATCATCTCGACGAACTGGGCGACCCTGTCGTGCTGGTTGAACATGCGCTCAGTTCTGCACAGCCCAATCCCCTCGGCACCGTAGCTCCGGGCAAGGGCTGCGCCCTGCACCGTGTCGGCGTTTGCCCTTATCTTTATGCCCTTTGTTTCAAGCGACCACTGGAGCAGTTCCTTAAACTCTGACGATATCTCTGGCTCTACCGTATGTACCTCGCCGGCAAAAACCCTGCCACTTGAGCCATCTATGGTTATCTTTTGGCCCTCCCGCGCTACAAGCTTGCCGTCTACGCTGAAACTACCATCATCGGAATCGATCTCAATCTGCGAGCAACCTACTACGCACGGCTTGCCCATCCCTCTTGCGACTACGGCCGCATGCGATGTCTTGCCTCCTCGCGTGGTAAGGATGCCAGCCGCCTGGAAGAATGCCGGCACGTCGTCCGGTTTCGTCTCTTCACGTACAATGATTACCTTCTCGCCCTTTTTTCCCAAGCTTTCCGCTTTGGATATGTCAAACACCGCTATCCCGCTGGCCGCCCCCGGTGATGCCCCTACGCCGGTTGCAACAGGCTTTACTTTGAAATGGGGGTCGATCCTCCGGTAGAGGATCTGTTCGAGTCCCTCGGGGTCGATCCGCTCAAGTGCCGCAGTCCTGCTGATAAGGCCCTCGTGATACATGTCGACTGATGTCTTTACCTCAGACACGGCATTCATTTTCGCAGCCCTTGTCTGCAGTATATACAGCTTTGACTTTTCGACTGTGAATTCAACGTCCTGCGGCTCCTTGAAATGATTCTCTAGTTTTTCGCACACGCTCTTTAACTTCTGATAGACATCCGGCATTTCGCCTACAAGCGAGTCAATATGGTTCGGAGTGGTCTTGCCTGAAACTACATCCTCGCCCTGCGCGTTGGTGAGATAGTCTCCGTAAAGGTTCTTCTCACCGGTTTCCGGGTTTCGGGTAAACACGACGCCTGTGCAGCTATCAGGCCCCATGTTTCCAAATACCATCGAGACTATCGTGACTGCGGTGCCGTTGGCCCTTTCTGGCGTAATGCCGTATTGCCTGCGGTATTCGATAGCCCTCTTGCCCATCCATGACTTGAAAACTCCATCGATGGCAAACTCAAGCTGCTTGTACGGATCTGACGGAAATTTTCTTCCGCTGGTCTCGCATAGTGCAATGAATGAGTCGCATATGCCCTTGAGGACTTGGGCGTTGCAGAGGTCCTTTCCAGCTGCAATTGCGTCAAACCTGCGGTCCTCAATTCCAAGTACTATTTTTCCAAACATCTGGATAAAGCGCCGGAATGCATCAAAAGCGAACCTTGGATCACCGCTCTGCCTTGAAAGCCCCTCCACAGTCTCGCTGTTTAAGCCAAGGTTCAGTACTGTGTCAAGCATTCCCGGCATGGACACTGCGGCCCCGGAGCGGACAGAGACCAGAAGAGGGTTTGACGGATCACCAAATTTCTTGTCTGTGAGAGACTCCAGCCGACTCACCGATTTTCGGACTTCGTCCATGAGCCCATCAGGAAGCCTCCTGCCGGCTTCATAGAACTTTTCGCATATCTCAGTGGTTATTGTAAACCCGGGGGGAATTGGCAGGCCCAGCTGTGTCATCTCGGCGAGGCCGGCGCCTTTGCCTCCAAGTCTCGTCCTGTCAAGTGCAACAGCCTCATCGAAAAAGTATATCGGCCTCGATGCGGGTGCGGAACCACCGCCAAAACTGGCTTCTTCAGACATTGCTAACGTAGGGATCTTCGCCGGCATAATTTAAAATGTTGTTATATATGCTGTGTCTTGACAGCGGGGACTTTTTGTAGCAAAAGTGTAACAAGTTGGCAATCTGAAAACAATCGGCAGCCGTCTGTCAAGAGAAGAACCGCTCAGTACGCCAGTGATGGAAGGAATGCGCTGTCAGGTTGCTGATACGGACCCAGGGTCATCAAGTTTGCAGGCCACGCGATTCTAAAATTATTTTCGAACAGCCAATTCATTAGTTCATGGTTCTGGGCAGGGATAAAGAAGCCGGGGCCAAGGATTGTTTGTGCAGACGATATCAGTCCCATCAAATCCTTATTCGATTTTGCCACTGCATGGCCAAATAGACCGATCCCTGCGGCATAGCCCGTAGTCTGACCATTTCGTTCTATCATTATGGCTGCGCCCTGACCTATTGCTTGACGCAATTCCCCTTCTCTTGTAAAGCCATGCGCAATTCTGCAGAGCTCGTTGCAAGCAGAAATATCATCACCATCATCTCGAACCTGCCGGACACTGCCAGCATTGTTGTTGTTATCATCATTATTGTTACTATTGTTATTTTTCGCATGCTCTAGCGCCAATGGCTTTCCCTGCACCAGAAATAGTGGCTCTCGCAAGGCAAATCCACATTTTGTATAGAGTACAAATGACCGAATATGGCTTGGCGACTGTACCAGTCGGACCTGATCCTGGCCTTGTATGCGGGCCTGATCAAGAGCAGCATCCATCAGCGCCCTGCCAACTCCACCCTCTTCAGCGGGAGTTACCGTCAGCGGGCCTATGACTGCGACAGGCGAAGGCGGAAACCGGTGCAAAAAGATACTCCCGAGGACCCTTCCTTCTCGTTCTGCCAAAACACCCCATGAATTTTTTGGATTGCCGAGAATCATTTTGACAAGTCCAATTCCGTGTTCCTCGGTGGGCTGCTCGGAGGGATAACCATGTGCCGAAGAGATGGCCTTGTGAGCGTTATACCCGATCTTACCGCACGCTTCAGCGTCGCCGGGTTGGATTGGTCGGATTGTTAAGGGCATTGCCAATTCTTGTGAAGAAGCTATTCCTATTAAGGATAGTGAGAGCGAGAATGTCCCTCACCACCGATAATTTCAAATCAGTGCGCGCTGTCGTAGAAACGGACGTGGAAAGAAGCTGACGAGGCTTGGTGCAGATTGATTGTCAGCTGATGATATCACATTTCCCCTCCTTATCCAGCTCTTGGATTATTTTGGCACCATGGCCTTTGCAGTCACGGGCGCTTTCAAGGCAATAGAACACAAGTCCGATATCGTCGGGATAATCATACTGGCCACAATCACAGGCGTGACAGGCGGAGTTGTGCGCGACATAGTATTTGGAAGGATTCCACCCTTGGCGGTGGTTAACCCCCTCTACCTCGTCATAACTACTGCGACCGCAGTGGCCATCTTTTTCCTCTACAGGTCGCTGAAAAAGCACTGGAACATGTTCCTAAAGTTCGATGCTATAGGCCTTGGCGTCTTTACGGTCATCGGGGCATCATTTGCGTACCACCTAGCCGGCATGAACTTTCTTGCAATGGCATTTGCCGGCGTAGTCACGGCCATCGGCGGAGGCATCCTGCGGGACGTGTTTGTAAACGAGATACCCATCGTCTTTGTCAAAGAGCTCTATGCATCTGCGAGCTTTGTTGGCATTGTAATACTGTTTGCACTCTTGGCTGCAGGTGTCGACCTGAATGTTGCCGCAATCCCAAGCATTGCAGCAGTGACATCGCTCAGGCTTCTTGCCATGAAGCACAACTGGAACCTGCCAAGACCGAAAATCTAGTTCAATTTAGTAGTAGTCGTCGTAATTAGAACATTCACTTCATGCCGGATGCAAGTTCGGCTATCTTGTCAGCCCACGACTCTGCCTTGACAATCCCGCTTGCCACCAATATTCCCTGAGAGCCCAGCTTTATTGCCGCCTTTACATCAGTATTGTCCGTTATCCCGGCGCCACAGATCACCTTTGTCCGGTTCCCCGCTGCCTCTATTGATTTTGTAATTATTGCAGGATTTTCCTTTGAGACCGCCTTGCCGCTTCCTATCAGCTCAGGTGGCTCAATGGCCACATAGTCCGGTTTAAAAACTGACATTTCCATTACCTCATGTGAAGTCCTTGCGCAGACAACCGATGTCATGCCAAGTGCTTGCATGCGCTCCACAATTGCCGCTATTGACTTTGGTTCTATCCGGTGCTCGCTATGGTTGACAAGAGATCCCTTCGCGCCAAACGCCTTGGCGATTTCGGGGACAAAAAATCCTGTTGTTGATCCTGTCTTTTCGGAATCCACGTGCTGGCAGAAGACAGGGATGGTGACGCTTTTTGCCACAAGCGCAAGGGCTGGTTGTGGGGGGACTACGATTATTTCAACGCCGAGCCTTTCAGCCACTTTTTGGGCGGCCTTTGCAAGCTTTACGCAGGCGGCGGCCGAAGATGCCGCTTCTTCATAGTTCTTGAAGTTTATGATAAGTGGCCGCTTCTTCAACGCTTGCTGCCAACTTTGGGTTTTGCCGTCTCTGCCCTTTTGGCCTTGCCATTGAGGACATCTTCCATGTCCCTGAATTTAGTGGAGAGCTTTGCCATTCTCGCTTCGTAACCCTTGTTGTATTCCAGCTCGTCAGGTACAAGTGTTGCAGGGTGTATGAACCCCTGGTTCCTCATTATCATGGCGCGCTCTGAAGCCCACGTGCGCTGCAAATCCCAGTCCGCTGTCCCAAAGCCGTCATGAGGCCCGGTCAGCTTGCCGTTGTGCATGCTAAAGAGCAGGCAGGATACTACGGGAATGGAATAGTTCAGAGACGCGGCAGAGTTGAGTTTTACCGGCATCAGTGGCATGTGGTGACTCCCCCGCGTGTTGCCAGCGACATAGTGCGGGTCATTGAACGCGCTGCCGGCTTCCTCGGTAGCAGGAAAATTCTTTTGCGTGCGGACAATGGCTATCGGGTCGTCCTTTCCGACGTAGGTCCCGGCGATATTGTGGAGCCTGTCAGTCGAAGCTGAGACTATATGGTCCTCACCGTCGCTGGACATGACAGAGTGTACCACGTACCTGCCAGGATACATCAACGCGGCTTCAAGCTCTGCCTTGTCCTGCCACATCTTCAGTTCAGCGATTTTACCTTCCATCACGTCCATGATCCTAAATATTACGCCCTCTGCAAGTTTTTCGTTAATCAAAAGTCCGGTGTTGCTGCGGGCATCTACGAACATGCGCCAGAGTGGCAAGTTGAATGCTCCCGGCTCAGTCTTGTCTGCTGCAAAAATGCAAAAGACTTCGCTTGGCCTCTCTTCCATTTCAATCTCTGCAACTCCGGGGCCCATTCCCTTGACGTTGCCAGAGAAAGAGTCCTTCAACAGGTCCTGGCCGGCGCCATAAAGCCCCTGCTCCTTTGCGACCTTGGTGCCCTCTGTAAAAGCATCCCATGCAAGCTTGTGGATTTTTTCGTTGTCAGTACCCTGAGTATGGGTCATGATAATGTGGATGTCGTCTCCGGTATAACCCACGTAATGATCGATTAACAACCCCTTTGCATTCTTTGCAACAAAATTCTTGACGCTTGAAACGAGCTCGTCGCTTGGACGTGTGTGGCCCCCTATTCCACCGATGTCGGCCTTGATGGCGCTTAGTGTAACTAGCATATTACTAAGTGTCAAGCTCATGATTTTCGGTTTAAAACCTTTCCGATGTCATGTTAGGTACACGAAAATGCAACGAGTTTTCATTGGGCGCAAATTACATTTTGAGAGATTCAGTTTTTTACAACAAACATGGGCGAAATACAAATAAAGCCCATGGAGCGTTCATGCTCTATGAGCGCTAGCAAGAAGCCACACATGAACTTGGTGGTTACCGGTCATGTCGATAATGGCAAGTCAACTACTGTAGGTCATTTGCTGGTTGATCTGGGTGCCATTGACCAGAGAACCATAGATGCATATGCCAAAGAATCTGAAGCAACAGGAAAGGGCGATACTTTCAAGTACGCTTGGGTACTTGACAGCATCAAGGACGAACGTGAAAGAGGTATCACAATCGATCTCGCTTTTCAAAAGTTCGAAACGGGCAAGTTCTTTTTCACTTTGATTGATGCTCCTGGACACAGGGACTTTATCAAGAACATGATCACAGGCGCGTCGGAAGCAGACGCTGCAATTCTGGTCATCTCTGTAAAGCCTGGTGAGACCGAGGCGTCAATTGAGCCTGGAGGACAGGGAAGAGAGCACGCATTTCTGGCAAGGACGCTTGGAGTCAACCAGATCGTTGTAGCACTTAACAAGATGGATGATGTGGGCTTCAAGGAAGAGAGGTACAAGGAAGTCAAGGACAACGTCGAAAAGATGCTGAAGATGGTAGGTTACAACACTTCAAAGATCAACTTTATCCCTATCTCAGGCTGGAAGGGCGACAACTTGGTCAAAAAGTCAGAGAACATGGCATGGTACAAGGGCCCGACTCTCGCAGAGGCACTTGATACGCTGGAGCCGCCAGAGAAGCCAATTGGCAAGCCACTGAGAATTCCGGTTCAAGACGTGTACTCTATCACTGGTGTCGGGACTGTCCCGGTAGGCAGGGTCGAAACAGGCAAGATGAAGGCAAACGACAAAGTAGTCGTCATGCCATCCGGCGCTGTCGGTGAGATAAAGTCTATTGAAACCCATCACACTCAGATGGAATCGGCTGAAGCGGGCGACAATGTAGGCTTTAACCTGAGGGGTGTCGACAAGAAGCAGATAAAGCGTGGAGACATGATTGGACCATCTAGCGACCCACCTGCGGTTGCAAGAGAATTTGAGGCAAGGCTCATCGTGATTCACCACCCGACTGCAATTGCCCCAGGATACACACCAGTCCTTCATACTCACACTGCACAGGTGGCGGCGACAATCTCTGCCTTTCTGTCGAAAATCGACCCAAGGACAGGCGCCACTACAGAAGAGAATCCAAAGTTCCTCAAGACAGGCGACGCAGCAATTGTCAAGATAAAGCCAGTGAGACCATTGCCGATAGAGACATTCAAGGACTTTCCAGAGATTGGGAGATTCGCACTTCGTGATATGGGCACAACCATTGGCGCAGGCGTCGTGCTGAACATCACGGAAAAATACGATCCGAACAAAAAGTAAGTAGTGTGAAAAGTAGAGATGCCACAGGCAGCAAGAATAAAACTTACTAGCACAAACCTTTTGACACTGGAAGGGGTCTGCAACGAGATTAGGGGCATTGGCGAAAAGTCAGGTATCAAGCTCCGAGGTCCCCACCCGCTTCCAACAAAAAAGCTCAAGGTGGTCAGCCGCAAGTCTCCTTGTGGCCAGGGCACAAACACTTACGACAAGTACGAGATGAGGATACATCGAAGGGTGATTGACGTAGGCGCAGACGACAGGGCCATCAGGCAGCTGATGCGCCTAAAGATCCCTGACGATGTCTACATCGAAGTGTCTCTAACCCAGTAATTTTTTTAAAGACCCTTTTGGGACCCTGATGTGCCTCGTGGCTTCAGGGTGAATAATTTTTGCCAGTATTTCCAGCCCAGTTATCGTTCGAGGTCCGGGCTTGCTAAAGTATGAACCTGCATCGACAGCATAGACCTGGCCGTCCTCCACTGCCCGTAGCGACTTCCAAGCCTCGCTGCCTACAAGAGGGCCAAGCTCCTTTACGGTACGAGATATTGAAAACCCACAGGGCATGAGCACAATGATATCAGGGTCAAACCCGACTGCTTCGTCTATTGTCATCCTCCGAGACGGCTGGCCAGACACGCTGATGCCATTGACGCCCCCTGCAAGTTCGACCATCTGGGGCACCCAGTGGCCGGCAGTAAAGAGCGGGTCGAGCCATTCTATGCACAAGACTTTTGGCCGCGTCTTGATTTTCATGCTCTTTATTCTGTCTATTCTCGCCTGAAGGGATGCCACGACTCTCTTGCCTTGGGCAACACGTCCAACTTTTTGTGCCATCTGCATTATGCTGGCAAGAATTTCATCGAGGTCGTGAGGATCCAGTATGAGCACTTGCGGCTGCGAGCCAAGGATGCTTACCGCCCGGCTTATCTCTTTTGTAAAAGGTGAGAAGACTTCGCAGAGGCCCTGCGCGACAATGAGATCGGGTTTTGCCTTCCGGAGCACCTTATCGTCGACGATATAGATCTCTCGTCCC
>DATEIL010000171.1:0-4464 GCA_035279085.1 Nitrososphaera sp. | reverse complement strand
TGAGATTAACTGAGGATCTCCGGACTAGTAGAGACATAATTAACGGTAAATCCTTCAGTTTGGTTATTAGGCTTGTGTCAATGTAACTAGTGACGAAAAAATATGTAACTGATGGTACATATCATTGTTGAAGCACTAAATCCGATTTTTCCTCGAAATAGCATGCGTCAGGTGCCGAGCAATCAAGTAATTCAGATTCTGAGTCAAAGCCAAGTGCAGTGACAAAGATTTAAGAGCTCATCTGACCGCATCATCACGTCCAATTGCTCCTTGCTGGTCATGCCTGCTGGGCATACATCGCGGGCAGGCTCGTTGCATCCCCACTCCACACGCGACCAAACATGTTCCTCCTGCTTTTATTGGGAATGCTTCCCGACTTTGATCTTGTCCTAGGTATTTTCGGAGTACAGCACAGAACGCTGATGCACAGCGTTATTTTCTGGTCCGTGCTGTTCGCACCTTTTTTTGCAAAGTACAGGCTGGCCGCATTGCCGTACTTTGTTGCCGTTACCCAGCACATCCTGTTAGGTGACTTGATTGTGGGCAGAACGCCTGTGTTGTGGCCGTTGGAAATCAAGCTTGGCCTAGGTCTTTCAATCATTTCGCCGGTCAACCTGTCCATGGAGGCGATGGGTCTTGCTCTCTTTGGTGTCCTCGCCTTCAGAGAGAATAGACTCTCCTTGCAGAACGGGGGTGGCATAATGACTGCTGCGATGGCGGTACTTGCAATCATTGCTCTTCTTGGATTCGCGCTGCTTGCCTCTCTAGGTGACTACCTGCTACCTATAGTTCTCGAGGAGAGCGATGCTAGGTATCTGGAAAAAAGCCTTCCGACACTTCTGGCCGGTTCTGGATTGCAAATTGCAGTTGTTATGCATGCCATGTTGGCTGGAATGATTCTAATCTTGTTCGTACGGGCCCCGCGGAAACACATTGAGGCAAGCCGGCATTGATCTCCTTGCCAGCTTCTCTAAGATGGGTCCCGAGCCTGTCGTATGAAGAGTAATAGTCATCTACATATCATCCAGTGCCGCATTCTGGGCAGACTATGGTGGATTTGTTCCTTTGCGAATCCTATTCGAGAATTTGCCTATAGTAGTAATGATATGCAGCACTAGATACAGAACAGAATCGGGAATGATCCATAGTTCTTTATTTCCATGTTCAACTTCTCTCTGCTGAATTGACTACCGTACCTCTAAAAGAGGATAATATTCTAATGCTACAGAAGGTAACCGAGTTTCCTCTACAGCTTGCAGCTGCGCTTGAGCAGGCCAGTGCTAACCGGTTTTCAGTACCATCAGGCAAGATTTCATCCGTCGTCGTAATCGGAATGGGTGCTTCAGGAGTCGTCGGAGACTTTGTAAAGGTGCTTTTGAGGGATCATGCGATTCCTGTCCATGTTCACAAGAATTCAATCCTCCCGGCCTTTGTAAACGAAGAGACTCTCGTCATTTCGGTAACCTATTCTGGAAAAACAAGGGAGACCCTTGATGCATTGAATTCGTCTCTTACTTCTGGCGCAAAAAATATTGTTATTACATCATCCGGCGATCTTTGTGGCATCTGTGCTCACAAGGGGATACCATGCATCCAGATACCTGAGAATGGATTTCCAAGGGCGACTCTTGGGCACATGCTCGTTTCAGTGATGGATGTGCTGCACAGGGCGGGTCTGACGCGCTCATTTGAGCCTGACGTCAGGGAAGCGATAACTACGCTAAATGACATTAAACAGCAGTGCGGAGCTGAAATGCCACAAAAGAGCAACCCCGCACGCCTCTTGGCACACGCGCTGGTAGGAAGATTCCCTGTGATATATGGCGAATCCGGCTTTACCGAGGTAGTTGCGGTCAGGTGGAAGCAGCAAATGAGCGAAAATGCAAAAGCACATTGCTACTTTGACGTATTTCCCGAGCTACTTCACAACGAAATAGAGTCATGGCATCTGTCCGATAATGGTCAGGTCAAGGAATACGCGTTGCTTTTATTGCGCGACTCGCTGTGGGAGCGCCAGACAGGAATGGAGACCAAGATCGATGCGGCAAAACGGCTGGCCGAGTCCAAGGGTGCCAAAGTGCACGACCTCTGGACTAGGGGCAAATCCGACCTTGCGAGGCTGCTCTCCTTGTGCTATCTGGGAGACTATGTAAGCGTATATGTAGCGCTCTCAAGAGGCATCGACCCGGGTCCCGTCCATAATATTGAGCAATTGAAAAAAGTCTCAGTCTCGAGCAACAGGGAGGACTGAACAGGAATGGCAATGAAACGCTGGTACGATGAACTAGTCGATCGGACTCAGGTGATAGTCGTTGCCGGTGGCAAAGCAAAGAGGCTTGGCATGGACGTGCCAAAATGCCTGCTGGAAATATCGGGCAAAAAACTGATTGACATGTCAATCGAGTCGCTGGCAAACGATGGTTTTCGCGACTTTGTTCTCATGCTTGGTCACAAAGCCGAAATGGTGATGGATCACGTCGGTGACGGATCAAAGTACGGAGTCAACATCACCTACAGCGTGGACCCTGCAGAAGCGATTGGCTGGGGCAAGGGCAAGGCATTCAAGCACGCTCTTGTGAACAAAAAGATAAACACGACAAAGCGAAGCCTTGTGGTTTTTCCTGACGATATTGTGCTGGAAGACAAGATCTTTTCACGCCTACTAATGCATCACGCAGAATCGATGCGAAAGCATGCAACTTCGGCAACTATAGTCTTGGTCCCCGGGACAGAGTATCCATACGGAGTTGCCAACGTTGACGGCAACGGCATAGTGATGAAATTCACCGAAAAGCCACTGGTAAACGTCGCCACATCAATTGGAATGTATGCGTTTGAGCCTGACACCTATGACATCATACGCGACAAGATCAGCCTAGAAGAGGCCCGTCCAATCGAATTTGAGTCAATTGTGCTGCCGCAGCTGGCGAGCGAGAACAAGCTGTCGAGCATGTTTATCGAGACTAAAAACTGGGTTCCGATAAACACCCTGAAGGAATACGAGAACGCAATAAAGGTCCTGTCTGTCAAGAAATAACATATTCACAGAATACGCAATTGGGCTTGGTAGCTGACAGCGCACCTGATACTAGTTAAGTGCAAGTGGGAGCCTGACTACAAACGTGGCACCGTTATTGGGCGCGCTGTTCATGGCGCTGACTGTCCCGCCATGTGCAGAAATAATTGACTTGCATATGAACAGGCCAAGCCCTGTCCCCTGATCTTTGATCAATTTTTTATCCGGGCTCTTGGTTGCAAACTTTTCAAAGAGTCGGGGTAAAACCTCTGGGGGAATACCCGGACCCGAGTCGGTAATCTTGATTTCATATTCTTTATTTTCGTTTAGTCTTGATTCAATCGAGATCTGACCCTGCCTTGTGAACTTTATCGAGTTGTTCACGATATTCATGAGTGCCTGGACTATCTTGCTTCTATCTATTTTCAGCTGCAAGCCCTCAGGATGCAGACAATGGCTGCTAATAGCGACGGGCGCCTGCTGGCTAGGCCCTTGGCCAGACAGAAGGGGGTCATTGCTGTCATAAACGCTCAATTTCGCCTCCTCTACTATTTCATTTATTATGTCGCTTGCAGGAACATTTTTCATTTCATACCTGACGCTCCCCGTCTCTATTCTTGATAGATCGAGAAGATCGTTGGCAAGTTGCTTCAGCCTCCTTGCTTCCCTGACAATGATATCTATTGCTAGGTCTCGCTGGGCCTCATTCCTTCTTGCCATTTCTGCTGCCATCAAGATGGGCTGTATTGGGGTGCGCAGATCGTGTGCCGCGACCCTGATAAAGTCATCCCTTATTTCTTGGGCTTTCTTTAATGCCTCATTTGCGGCCTGCAGCTTTTCGCGTGATGCATACACTTCTGTCAGGTCAGTAATGACAGTATTGCTCCCAACAAGATGATCTTCATTATCAAGCAGGCTTGTCGCGTTGACAAGCGCTGGGAACGTACTCCCGTCGCGTCTTTTTAGCCAGACTTCTTTGTTTCTGACGTGACCGACAAGCTGCCATTCTCTGAATGATTGGCGCATGAATTCGATGCTCTTATCTGCAGTGTGCTCAAATACCGAATGTCCCATGACATCGCTTTTTGTAGTATAACCCAGGTTGTCGATGTAGGCCTGATTGCAGTCTATTATCAGCCCGTCGGTATTGATTGTGCGGTACATCTCAGGAGAGCCTTCATACAGTTTCCTGTATTTGGTCTCAAGTTCCCTTAGCTGGTTATAGAGATCTTCGATGATTTCTTCCCTGCGGGAGGAGAGAAATCCCCTTTTCAAGACCATGTCAGCATGTGCACACCATCTTCAACCAATCGACGTCAATGGGCAGGCGGTTCTTATTACCCAACGTATGTCATCTGCCTCTACAGAGAATACTGATTTTATCCTGAAATGGATAAATGGCTCCAATATGGGGCCCGAAAAGGGGGTCATTGCTCAGCCTTCTTTTG
>DATEIL010000170.1:0-7102 GCA_035279085.1 Nitrososphaera sp. | reverse complement strand
CCGATGCTATTTTGAATGAATGGATGAATAAGTAAATTCGTAACCAGATCAGCTCTTTACCAATTGGGGACTATCTTTTCTAAAACCTCTCTCCTACTGTTCCCCCAGCTCATGCCAGACCTCATGTTCTCCTTTCGCATTGATGTCATTTTAACAATGTTTAGAATAGATATGTTGACAAACGTTAAGGGCATCTGCAGAAATTGTTCTCAAATTTAGGCTAGTTTATGAGATTGGTCTCTTTTGGGCAAGAAATGACCGCACTCCGCCCCCTATCAAACACTATATTGCATGTAGCTCCCGCCCGAGCAGAGTCGGCTTGTGTTTTTTTATATGCTACTATTTGTCGTAAACCATTATGCCGATATGTCCCATACCAGAGCCGACTTTTTAATCACTGGTGCAGCCATTAACCTGAGATACTGTGACTGAATTTGTTAGGGGGAATCCTTGCGCGATCTTGATGCACTGATTGTTGCTATTGAGAGTCGCAACGACACACTGTCATAGCTATAAACGCCATATATCGTGCATCCTATCTGCAAAGATATTTGCAGTAATCATACGTGCATATCTCTCTCTCTATATGTCGCATATGGCGATGTTTTATGAATAAGTGTATGAACCTACGCTCGCGATATTCCTTGATTGGCTTAGATGAAAAAGGCCAAAATGGCTGATTTGGCAAGCAACGCAGTGACTGCTTCAGAAAAAAAGGGGGCACTTGTGGTACTCATGAAAACATACTAAAGAAACTTGAGTCAAGCGGCAAAAGTATCAAAAGATGGATAGTGACACTGCAATGCAGGCTGCCAATGAAGCCAATTATTTCAAGTAGAGCAAACGCCTTTAGGGATGTGTTATGAGCGGGCCAGCCCTAGTAACGTCTTGACACCATGTACTAACGACTCGGATGTGTCGGCAGAGTCTACCCCGAAATACTGAATCAAAGCATCAATCTCTTCACCGGACAGCTCATCGTCGTCATCATCATCATCAACACCAACATCGCAACTGTCATTGCCAGTTGTCATCATCATCATCGTCGTGTCGTCATGTCTCCGCAATATCGAGTTCATAGACAAAAGCCACGTATTCTATGGAAGCCTAAAAGCATCATGGCGCCTGATATACCAGGTTAAAGCACGTATCGCTAGTTATTACTTCCCCACACCACCTCTCCAGCAGGCGGACCCCTTTGCGAGCACCAAGACGAAAAAAGCAGCCTAAGGTCATTGAGGGTCAATATTAGGACTTCAAAAGCTAAACACGACTTGCAGGCATCCTAGCCTAGGCATCAAAGCGCGATATCTGCATCTCAAAGGCAGCAGCTGCCAAACCCGGAAAGAAGCAAAAGAGCTTCAGGGTTTGCATGTCAAAGAGCAAAAAGAAAGACTAGGATAATTCTATAACACCCATGTCTAGTCATTGCATCATTTTTCAATACAAAGCATTCCGGCCCAGATTAACACGATGCCAATGGAGATGTAGCCCCCCACACAAGTCCGAGCGTGATGGCACCTTTGCCCATAAGGTTAAGAAAATAGTGAAGGCCGATGAAAAGCAAGGTTAGAAGAAGTGACGCTAGGATGAAAATTCCTTGCACCAGCAGTAGCTAGGCCTTATGACTTGCCTGTTGTGGGTTTTCAACGACATCCTCATAGATATCGTCAACTATACTATCGGCGCTTTTTGCATACCATTTTTCCTTGATAACCCATTTGCTGCCTTCATGGCGAAATTTACAGTCGCAGATATCGACTATACACCCTGAAGAATCATGCTTCAATACTGAGTGGCCACAATCTGGACATTCCAAATATGACCGGTCGATCGTGTCTGCTGAAATGTTTAAACTGCTTGAATGGATGGGTCTTGAGGCCTTGTTTAATAAAGACCAAGACTCGCCTAGTTTCTAAACATCCAAATGAGTTTCTAAAAATTTTTGAAATAGTTCCTAAACATCGATTGGGTCCACTTCTGGAGCCATATCGGCACGGGAACCTTCTGCTCTGCTCATCTCAAGTTGTTCTGGCGATAGTTCGAATCATTGCGGGGCATTGCTATTTTCAAATGGAATTGTGTCACCCTTCCATTCCCATACTCTGACGGTGCCTGTCCCGTGGGAGAATTCGCTGTCATTGATTCCCACCATGCCGTCAAGAAATGCTAGCTGCCCAGTAGAGTTTGTGCTGAAAAACACAATACCTGTTCCGCTGCCAGATCCGTCAGGATTTAGACGAGCTAGGTCAACAAAGGTGGTGGTGGTGATAATCTCTGCTGCACCATTATTGCCATCGATCACGATATGGCTTTGTCCTTTATCAATTGCAAGGCCATTAGGTAGGATACTAACGGTCACGTTTGCTATCTCTGTTGCAGTTACCGTCGCATTATCAGGAAGTATCAAAGTTACATTGTTGATAGTTGATGTCTGTATATATGTCGCATTGATTGGATTGACATTTGTTTCTCCAAATTCCACAACCATGAAGAGACGCCCCAAGGGCTCGTTTGAAACATCGGTGGTGGCGGGCATCGTATTTCCTGATTCATTCCACCCATCTAGAGATGGTTCATTCAGTGCATTAGTAGCGCTTGCAGATTGAACCAGTAGTGATGAAGCTGCTGATGCTATTGCAATGCCTGCCAAAGAAATTATTGTCAGAGTCATACTCCTAATATTTGGATTCTTGATCATACAGACAACCCTCCATGTATTCTATTTAAGGAAGTGATGACATTAATGCGGATTATCTTCAATTCATTGATCTACACGAATCGTAAAAACAACTTCTTGTGATCTACTTTCAAGGTCTACTACCGTGGGCCTAGTCAGAATGAACAGCCTCGTTGGTATCATCATGCTGCTTAATCTCCCGCTATAGCTCAGCGGAACGTTCGATTGGAAAGCGTATATCATTGGACCGTGATATCTAAACATGAACAATAATTCAAGTCGATTAATTCATCGACCCACGGGTGTCACAATACTCGCAGTCCTCTTTGTGATTGGTGGAGCAGTTGCGTTGCTAGCTGGCATCGGGACCTTCATAGCAATTCCTTCCGCAACAAACTTTGTACAAGATTCTGTAAATGATGGAGCACTAAACACCTCGCCTCTGTCTCCTAGTGAGCAGTCGGCCCTCATTCAAGGAACTGGGCCCATACTCACGATAATTGGAGCGGTATTGATTCCGGTTGGAATTGCGACGCTAATAGTAGCAGCTGGCCTATTTAAGGCAAAAAGCTGGGCATGGTCTGCGGCAATAATACTGTCGGCAATCGGATTCGCAATGAATGTGATCTCGCTAGTTACTGGAAACATGAATGCGATAACTGGCGCTGTGATAGGGATTGCGATAAATGCCATAGTATTGTACTACCTGTCTCGAAGAAATGTAAGACAATATTTTGGAAAGGTCTCGAGCGCCCTTCCACCAACCACAACGGAAACATAGAGTATGAGAGATTGGCGTACCGTCGCGCCATGCGGCGCTCATATCCTCCGCATAAGACAAACGTAAGACCTCCCATATGGTGCAGATGTTCGTTGGGCATTTGCGAAAAAGGCAGTGTTAGGTGCGACCTGAGGATAGCACGGTGTAACTGTAGCTATCTTGATAACAATTCTCCGAATCTGTTGAATCCTAGCTTGGACTTCAAGTCCTTGAATCTATTTCTGATAGTTACTTCCGTCACCCCTGCCGCATCCGCGATATCTTTCTGAGTCTTGTTTTCGCCGTTTGCAAGGCAGGACATGTAGAGCACTGTAGCTGCCAGACCCATGTCGTGGTAAATGAGAGAAAAGGGAGATCTTATCCTCGATCTGTCTCTTCCCTCTGAGTCAAACACATACGCCACTCTGGTCGAATTTCCTGTAATCTATCTAACGAAACTCGCCCCGCATTTGCTACATGCAATTGCCCCAGATTCCCAATCGTTATCATTAAACTACCAACTAGTATATTGCATGGTTGGATTTGTCAATCCAAGGGCGTCTGATTGCCGGCTGGCTGCCATTTATCTATGTGAAATTCATTTGTGACCAGCTAGATGTTAATTTGGATATACTTATGGTTGTGGACACGGGAACTGCCACAACTACCATAAATGAATTTGACGCCCGCCAAATGAAAATAGACTATGCTAAATTAACAAAGAACGAGGATTTGCGGGGTATTGGCGGCTCGGTCGAATCATATACGGCTGACTCATGCCACTTGTATTTTGGGGAGGGAATAGAATCCGTCGATATCAAGCCTGTTAAATTTTTGAGGCAGCTCAATGTAAAGAATCCAGATCAGCAGCGTTATCCTAGTCTGTTGGGTATGGACATGCTAAAAAATTACAAGATTAGCTTTACCGAATCAAAAGTGATTCTGGAAAAATAGTGGCTGGTCAAGTATGAAAGCGTTTAACCTTTAAGTTCTAGAGAGGATTGTTGCATTTTCATCGAACCACTCATTTCCCTTAGAGGTAACATACCATTCCTCTGATTCATTTCGCTGCTCTATCCAGTCATACTGCATCAGAAATGAGATCCAGGTATCAAATAGATTATCGTCGCCTTCTAGGAGTTCAACTATTTGCCCTCTAGTCTGACCATTCCGAAGACAATGCATGATAAACATTGCTTTTTTCAAGCCTCCAAGGCCCGCTCCTTTTACTGCTATGGCCATCGACAGAATATGCGACATCATCGTACAAATGCAATACGCTCACTGGCATGTCCCTGTTGCGGATGGATTTTCAATTAGAATAACAAAACTGGTCCTTTAAACCAGTTGAGCGCGATTATTAGGCATTTGCTCGTGCTCCGAGTTTCTTTTGGGCACACGACATTTCCATACAAAAAGGAATAGTTAGTCGTCCAATGTCATCATTATCTGTCGTCGGGACAACGAGAGAAGGCGTTCCCGTAGTGACGCTGAAAGCTGGTTCTACGCAAACAAGGGGCAAGGCAGCCCTCATGAACAACATAGGTGCAGCGAAGCTTGTTGCGTCTATGCTAAGGTCGGTTCACTCGCAAACTGTCAACAGCGCGCCTGCAAGTTGCATAACTTAACGTTGCCTTCATACCATTGCACCGCGACATAGTTTTCATTAACTTAAGTATGATGGGTGTGTATGGTATGTATGTCACAACCATCAAATGCAGCAAATAGATACAACGACGGAAATCCAGAAGCAAGGACAACTCAACTACGCAATGCAAAAGTCGAAGAGGCACAGATTGCACAGCTGACCAAATCGCGGTTCGAGAATCTGTCAGCAGACGTTCAAGCAAAGCTGAATAGCGTCGCGTAGGAAAAACGGTAGCAACTAGCGACTGCTACATTTTATTCTGATGTTCATTCAGACTTTTTGAAAAAACTGACGCTATATGGCTATGTGCGATAATTCAACTAATCGGGATTTGCGGATTTCACATGTACATTCCCATTCATTCCCACAAATTTTACATACGCCTGTAATCTGGTTGCATATCGGGCAGTTGTGACAAGTGTGAGGCGGATTACCGCATTTCATGCAAAAGAAAGGCACAATGACTACTCTTATCCTACATAGTCTCAATCCGCCTTTATACTTAAAGCTGCCTATTAGTACCGGGATAATCGTGATAGGAAAAATTATCATTGTGGCAGCTGTCCTAATCGTTGGAATTGCCGCGGCAGCGCTTGTATTCTTTATGCCACAACCAGACGGAATGAATGCGACTAATGTTCCTGACGTAAAGTTTGTCTCTTTTGATGCGGACAGAAGGGACATCACTGTGGGTGAAACGGCTAACATAATTTACAACGTTCAGAACTTTGAATCAAGAGCCATCGCTGATGCAAGAGTTACCATATCGATAGAGTCACCCGGTTATGATCAGTTCCTGTCAATCCAGAATCAAACCACAGTGCTCACTTCGCTGCCAGCAAAGGATGCGGCAACGGGAGAAACCACGGTACCAATCACTGCAACTGGATCCCCCGCCAAGGAGGCAGTATATGTGGTGAAAGGCATCTTGCTTGTAGAAGGCGTTCAATCAGATGTCAGGGAGCTCGAGCTCAAGATACATCAGCAGTAATCGTCAAGACACATCGCTGAGCGATTCAAAGTGGTTCACAACTCTTGTCGTAACCTCGGTTCTGCAAGCAGTTCCAGGTAGCCCAAGATCTGCAATTAGATGGCTTTTTGGCTCAGAGATGCTACTTGCATTGGTCAGGTGGCTTAAGCATTCTGGGCTTTTCGACCGCTATAGATTAATGCGGGGAACGTGTACGGTGTTTGCTACGGTTAATATGATTAAGATACAACGGCAACTATCGCAGGTTGACAAGAAGATACTCAAGATCCTCCTCAACCCGTCTGACAGAATTTCGTCGCACGAGCTGGCTATCAAGCTTGGACTTCCCAGAACGACTGTGCAAAGGAGGCGCAATTACTTGGAAAAACATTTTCTTGAATTTACATACTCTCTGAAGCTCAAAAACTTAGGGTTTAGGCGCGTCGATCTATTGATCTATACTGGAGGAGGCAGTACCAATGCGGTAGCACAGAAATTGCTAGACCGCGACGAAGTAGTGTATGTTGGCAAAAGCATAGGCGAGCATACGATCGACCTGAGAGCGGAAGTAATCATCAAAGACAACGCGCAACTACTTGACTTGATGGAAGAAGTAAAGGCTATGCCGAGTGTAAGGGACGTGGTATGGAGTGAGATCGTCCAAATAGTCGGACAGAAAAGGTCTATTCCGAGTTCAATAATTGACGCAATGTAATCTGTTCTAACACAAAGCCAATATTGACAGTGGAACCATAATGGTCCTTAGTCTGTATTCGCTACGACCATTTTTTTTCGCCACATTGTCCCTTTTGGCGTGATTGTCCACATCCCACTGGCTTCCGTCACCCAATTGTTATGTCGCAGAAATAGTATCCACATGCGTGTAAGCTGCGCGTCCCCTCCCAGCTTTTGTGCAATACGCTCTTCACTATGCTGGTCGACTAGGGAATCCATAACAAAGCAAGCTTGTTTTAGACCTACAAGATGGTTAGGGTTAATCATAGTGCTCATATCTCCTTGGATACTACTATACAACGGTAGTAC
>DATEIL010000169.1:0-6090 GCA_035279085.1 Nitrososphaera sp. | reverse complement strand
AAGGCGACAAGTACGAGAGGGTCAACCTGACAGAAGAGCAGGCGGCACAATACAACCCGATCGCCCTTGTAGCAGTCGCGGCAAACAATGCATCGTGGCTGATATCAAATGATGCATGTAGCAGAGATGAGCTGGAAAAGGCGCTCAGGCTTGGCATGGGCCTGAAAAAGGAGCTGTTTGCAACTGTCGAGGATTTCGGCGTGAAGCAAGTCGTTGATACGCTACGTACGCTTGCATCAAAGTACGGGAGCTTTTACGAGCCTGACCCTTACCTGGTCAACTATCGTCAGTAGATGTCTCATTGAAAATGCTAGCAGCAAATCTTAAATGCAATTCATGTGTATACTAGTTGCCTGACTGGCTGAAAAGGAGAAACAACCGTACACGCAGACTGTGCACATATGTGCGCGTGTGCGCATCGGGTAAAGGCTCGATGTGCACATATGTATGTGCGTATGTATATGCCGGTTTACGTGGTGGCTGATGTCAATGGGAAAATCGAGTAGGCCCGTGTTCTGCGGAACACGTTCGCTGATGCCATCCCTTTGATTCAGGGGCGCATCACAGGATTGCAAGACGACTCGTGACGGCTGTCCTGCGGAATGACCCGTGGATTTCCGTCAGCCAGTAAGGCATTGTAATAATCATTATTACTTGCCCTTGTTTACAATCATGTTTACGGCAGTTTTTGCATCTGGTGCAACGAGTATCTTGACTCTGTTTCGTTCATCTAGATACTTGCCACCATACATCTCTGCTACGCCTCCGGTTCCTGCAATAGTGACTACGGTCTTTCGGGTCATGTAGCCTACGCCCATCTCTATCAGCGTTCCCACACCACCACCAACTGCGATTATGCCATCGGCCGATGACGCCACGATAAAGTCCCGGGCAAAGCCTATCCCGGTGCACACCACGATGTCGCAGAATTGGTTTGCATGGGAGAATTCCTCCTGAGGTATGATTCCCACCGTCGTGCCGCCAGCGTCCTTTGCGCCCCTGCACGCAGCCTCCATGACTCCTCCCAGGCCGCCGCAGACCAGCACCGCGCCCGAAGAGGCAATGCTCTTGCCCACTTCATACGCCATGTTTCTCGCAACCTCCGAACACTCGTTGTTGTATCCTATGACGGCTATCTGCAGCTTGCGCATATGTATGCCGATGCTATGGTTCCGGCGACCGGGTTATAGCGTTTTACCGACCAAGACTTAATAGTAATGTAAAGCCTGTCCAATATTGTCGTGAAGTTCCGCGACAGGTCGCACGCTGGCACTGTTCTGGCTGACAGGTTAGCCGTCGAAGCAAACGGCGCGCAGACAATTATTCTTGGCATCCCCCGCGGAGGCATAGTCCTGGCAGACATTGTTGCAACCAGGCTTGGCGCAGACTTTGATATCGTAATACCCAGAAAACTTGGTGCACCTGACAACAAGGAGCTGGCCATAGGTGCGGTGATGCAGGACGGAACCACCTACCTTAACACGTACCTTGTCAATGCGCTGAGAATACATCAGGACTATATCGAAAAGGAAAAGAGATTGCAAATCGACGAGATCATCCGCAGGTCTGCGGCCTACAGGAGACAGGGCCAGGAGTACGGGATCAAGGGCAAGAATGCAATTCTGGTTGACGATGGAATTGCGACAGGGGCGACGGTGATTGCATCTGCAAGATGGGCAAGGAAACAGAACCCAGCAACGCTTACAATAGCTGTGCCAGTCGCGCCAACTCAATCGGTCGAGGTGCTCGAGGAGGAGGCGGACAGAGTGCTCGCAGTTCACACGGCAAGGGATTTTGGCTCAGTCGGGCAGTTTTATGACCAGTTTGATCCGGTGACAGACGAGCGGGTGCAGGGGATAATGCAGTCGAGAGGATTATTACCATAAAAGAGATCATGATGACGGTGGCGGCCCCCAGAATTTTCCGGGACACAATCACTACAGGGATCTGCCAGCGCCCGGCTTTTGAAAGTAATAACAACATTATCATCGTATTATCCAGAAGTGTAAGAATAGTATGTCCATTATTGTAGTACTAATATATGGCAAGGACATTTGTCGAAAGATACCATGGAATACCGCGTAAAGGACGTGTCGCTTGCTAAGGAAGGAAGGAAGAGGATTGACTGGGCCGAGGCCCACATGCCGGTCCTAGTTGCTCTTAGACAAAAGTATGAAAAGACAAAGCCTCTCAAAGGCGTAAGGGTTGCAGGATGCCTGCATGTGACAAAGGAGACTGGAGTTCTTGTAAGGACGCTCAAGGCCGCCGGAGCCGAGCTGTCTTGGTGTGGGTGCAACCCGCTAAGCACGCAGGACGATGTGGCTGCGTCGCTGGCAAAAGATGAAGTAATTTCGATATTTGCAAGTAGGGGTGTAACGTCGCAGGAATATTATGACGACATACGGGCGTCCATGAAGCTTGATCCCCACGTGACCATCGATGATGGTGCAGATCTCACGGTGGAGATGCACAAGGGCCAGCCCAAGTCCATCAGGGGAGGGACAGAGGAGACTACTACTGGAGTAATCAGGCTGAGGGCAATGCAGAACGCAGGCAAGCTGATTTATCCGATTATCGCTGTAAACGATGCAGAGACAAAGCACGATTTTGACAACATTTACGGCACAGGCCAGTCCGCCCTTGATGGAATTATCCGGGCTACTAACATCCTAGTATCTGGCAAGAACGTTGTTGTCGCCGGATATGGCCACGTGGGCAAGGGCATCGCATCAAGGGCCGCGGGAATGGGCGCAAACGTGATAGTGACTGAGGTGGACCCCATAGCGGCGCTCAAGGCAAAGATGGACGGCTACTCTGTGGCGCGGATGAACAAGGCCGCAGAGGTTGGCGACCTCTTTGTTACCACGACAGGATGCAAGGACGTTATTGTGGATCAGGATGTCGCTAAAATGAAGGACGGTGCAATCCTGGCAAATGCAGGCCACTTCAACGTTGAAATTTCAATCCCAGGCATAGAAGCGCATACCACTACCAAGAAGGACATCAATGACAACACCATGCAGTACAGCCTCAAAAATGGCAAAAAGATCTACCTGCTTGCTGAGGGAAGGCTGGTGAACCTGGCCGCTGCGGAAGGTCATCCATCCGAAGTGATGGACATGAGCTTTGCCAACCAGTTCCTTTCAGTACTCAGGCTGGCAGAGGAGGGCGAGACAATGAAGCCACGTGTCTATGACATTGACAGGGCCCAGGATCAGGAAATTGCGATGGCCAAGCTCCAGTCAATGGATGTGGAAATCGATACACTGACTCCGGCGCAAAAAGCGTACCTTCAAGGCTTCAGCGAAGGTACCTAGCGGGCATAGTATTAATTACAGTCGCAGAGAAACACAAAAAGACCGACGGATGGGTAGTCTAGCCTGGTTAGGATACCTGTCTCACACACAGGTGGTCGAGAGTTCGAATCTCTCCCCATCCACTTTGTCCCGCAATTCGCCCCTAATAGTCAAGAGCCATATTTTCTCTTTTTGACAGATGCCAGTTCTACAACGAGAACCGAATGCCGTCGCACCGTTGTCAGAGTATCACATGTCCCGTAGGTCCATCGCTGATCAAGAATTTAGCTTAATAGAACAATATTGTAGAAGATGTTATAAACTGCTCAGGGGCTTCTCATTTCTGATTGGCAACGCGTCAGAAGGTAATGGTTGTAGACGACGAATACGATATTGTTCACATCATTAGAAAGCATCTCGAAAAATGGGGCTTTAGTGTTGACACCTACACAAACCCGCTTTACGCTCTACAAATGTTCAAAGACAATCCAGACAGGTATTCAGTTCTCATGACAGACATTGCAATGCCTGAAATGCGAGGGAGCAGACTCGCCAACTTGATGCTGGAAGTCAAGGCTGACTTGAAGGTCATAATAATGACTGCGTACGAGATTGACCCCGAAGATATTGCAGTGAACCTGCCGATTATTTCGCATGACGACATACTGAAAAAGCCGTTTAGCATGGTTCAGGTCTGCGATACCGTAAAGAGAAAGTTGCAAGCCGCCCATTAACCCGCCTTTTCTAGAGAGGTCAGCTGGAGAAAAAAAAGCGGCCAGCTTATACTGGAAAAATAAAAGGAAGGTGAGAGTGTGTGTATTTGTTTTAGTTAGTCCCGTTCCACCTTCTTTTCTGTCTTGACTTTGCTTTCGTTGCCAAAGTCATCCCGGATAGTTCGCTCCGTCTTTTCTTCGGATTCCCCGCCAAAACCCTCTCGCTTGACTTTGGTTTTCTCTTCGATTTTTCTTTCAGACATGATGTGGTATCTTGGATGCACTGCCTAGCTTAAGGCTATTGTAGAATATTTGTCACAGATGATGGAATTCAAAATTGCCGGTTTTCAGATAATGTAATCAAAATAAGATTCGTTTAATCCTGCTTCTCCCTCCCCGTCGTCTTCATTATCTTTATGACCATGAGATGCTGTTATTGTCTGGTAGTCTTTGAATATGACCTGTTTCAAACTGCCTTTTCGTACGCCCAGCTCGTCAGCACCATTGACTTTATTTGATCGCTTTGGTCCTAATCCAAGAAACTTTGGCTCACCAAGCCAATAGTCTTTGTTGTGCGAATGCTCTCCTTCTATTTTGAAATGAGTCTTATTTTGCATTATTTCATGGGTGCTACCACAAATCATTTAGCATCTTGATAACAAAAATCTCGCATCTGGATGCAAGTTTGACAACAACCACCCATGTGCCAGCATGACCTAGTTTGAATTGGAATTTTAATCGACCTGCCAGAATGAAAAACTGCCGCCCTTTTTCCGGGTTGCCAACTTTTGCATACTCGAAATATCTGCCATCTCTTGTCGGATTTCTTGCATGATAGATCTCGCTTCCTGTTCACCAACAAGCCTATGCAATGCAATGGCAAGTTCTTCAACGGCGAACAGACAATCGGGCTCTAGGCAAATTGAGTAGTTTCGAGCCAGATATGCCTTCAAAATGTCAGCTACTTCCGCGCCGAGTCTCTCAAACACGGTATTTGTTGCAATTATGGTCGCAGTAGCCTGTTGCATCTCAGCCATGATAGAAATCTCGCAATAATGTGATAAAGGCGACTGCATGTATTTCGGACTGACACGTGTTTTCTGCTCATAGGATTGTCAGCTAGGAATGTCTGACCTGACAAGAGTCCAGAACTAATATCAGGACATCCAGCAATTCCAGATCTTGAGCGGTGGAGGGGGCGCCTGTGATAAGAACCACTGCTTTTGATCTCAAAAGCTGCAATCAAAAGCCGTGAACATATGCCAAAGGAACCAAAGAGAGGATTTCCCCAAAGCCCATGAACAGTATGGTACATTACATTACATTACAAGCGCCAGCTGTTTTTGACAGGATGAGACTAGTCGATTGATCCCAGGGGTTGCAACTTGAAAAGGCCCTATTAGTCGAGGGCCTTTTACAGCGACATGAAAATACCTTGGATGGTCGCAATTGCCGCGGTTCGCACACACATACACTCACGCACATACATATTGTGGGCGGAGGTCAGCAAAGCGCTGTGATCCCGTCAATACTATTATTATTACTACTACTTCTTTGCGCCCAGGGTTCTGTTCTTTAGTCGCATCTGGCTCCCGTGGCACTTTCTGCATCGAGTAGAGGAGATCGGATTCTTGCCCCCGCACCGGAAGCAAATCTTGAAGTAGAGCCTTCTATGCTGGGCGATCTGTTTCTTTGTAGCATCTGTAATTGGCATTTCGTCACCTTTGATGCCTTGCAGGGGTATTTTCTACCTTTCTATTCTTCTTATGCCGCAAACATGTATAGTACGACCAGGTCGTTCTCGTTCCCATAAAACCGGTGGTGTAGGCCTGCTGGAACGAACACAATTGAGCCTTCCCTTATCTGCAGTTTTTTCTTGCCAAGTTCCATGAACCCGCTGCCCCTTATTACATAGTAGAGCTCGTCCTCGGAGTGCGGCTCTTGTGTGTCTGCTACTCCGGGGCGCAGCACAATCACCCCGGACTCCAAGTTTCTCACTCTCAGAAAATCAAGAAAATATCCCCCCTCCTTATCTAGGCGCGAAATGAGCTCGGCCAGGTCGAACACCCTGCCGCCTTCAC